>NZ_JBHINK010000001.1:0-302939 GCF_042194905.1 Bartonella sp. CL63NXGY | reverse complement strand
GAAGCTAAAAAACAAGGTTGTGAACTCGTAGAAATCAAACCTACAGGGGAACTGCTTATCTATCTTAAATCCGATATTCCACTACCAAATTCAGTTAACCACCCAGACAAACTTTTAGATTTGTCAAAGAATGAATATTACGAAATCGCACTCTCTAAGATGTAAAATACCATGCCTAAACCACGTCCTCCTCATCTCGTTAACAAATTACTCAACATGGCAAAATTGTATGGTATGTACGTATTGGTCATGGCAAACGCATTAGAATACGCGGTACCTATGGAACGCAAGAGTTTGTTGATAACTACAAAAGCGCACTTGCCGAGTTACAAGGACTTATACTTCCTAAATCCAAAACCGGTAAACTTGTTGAAGGTTCATTTGCATGGCTGCTTAAACAATACTTTAACAGCTCTAATTGGCATAGTTACACTAAAGCTACAAAGAAACAAAAAGAATACATTCTTATGAAGATATGCGACTCCATAGGAAATATTCCATACCAAGCAATTGAAAAGAAACATATCATAGCCGGTGTTGAACGGCGCAAAGAAACACCAGCAATGGCTAGAAACTTTCTGAAAGCCCTTAATGGACTTTTTAATTGGGCAATTGATCAAGGTCTTTTGGAAAATAATCCAACTTTAGGCGTCAAAAAACCTCCTCTTAAAAATAAAAGCGGCTTTCCTGTTTGGACAGAAGAAGATGTTGAGAAATATTATCACAAATGGCATCATGGTACCCATGAACGTGTCTGGATTGATGTTCTTTTATATACGGGCTTGCGTCGTGGTGATGCGGTACGAATTGGCTGGAAAGATGTCAAAGACAATATTATTCATCTCAAGACAGAGAAAAGTAAATTCCAAACAGATGTCTTTCTACCTATTTTACCGGAATTAGCCAAAACGCTTGAAACTGGTCCTATTGGAGTAGAAACATTCATCTGTAGTAAAACTAATCAAAAACTCTCCAAAGAAAGCTTTGGCGATACATTTAGAGACGCTTGTAATGCTGCTGGAATTAAAAAAATCGGCGCATGGATTAAGAAAATTAGCAGCAACACGCGCAGCTAACTCTGGTGCAACAGTATCACAACTCAAAGCAATTTTTGGCTGGACAAATGATGCTATGGCATCTCTTTACACAAAGAGCGCAGACCGTAAAAGGTTAGCTATAGAGGCGATAAAAAAGCTTCAAAAAGATGAGGGATAGAGGCAAAAAAACTCAATAGAATCAAGATTCACCTATTCCCCCATATTAGACATAACTATTTTATTTTACTTGCTTTTTATATACCCATCACGGGCATCGTCGCAAAATAGGCTTGGAAGCATTAAGGAATTTTTCTTTAAAATGAGTCCGTGAATATACAATACAATAGCGCTCTGTTTTTCGTGAGGAGTGTAGCCCTATTAATGCAACTCTCTCAGAGATAAATATTGATCCCAACAGCACACTTAAAAACTTATCGAAGATAAGCAACGGCTTAATTTTCTCTCCATATCTTTAAAGAATGAAGATCCTTAACCAGTACTCATCTGTCAACAATGGTCTTTCCAAAAACTTTTTTTCTGGAGCCAATCCCTTTTAGCATCACCTCATGAGATTCTATGAGCAAACCTTGCCTAAAAACATCCAACCCATACTCTAACAAAACTCTTCATGTATAAAATTGATATGATCTTCAAATTTTGAGAATATTACCACAATAAACGATAATGTTTTGCGACACGCAAGATAAAACGCAATATACTATGGGTTGGAATAATGTTCTAATTTTTTATCAAACGCTTTACGGATAAAACGCCAACGAACTTTTTCCTGAAATGCTGGACGAAAATATAAAACAATCTGTTGTGTCCGTTGTGGACCTGTTAATTCTGCAAAATCAATCGAATCTTCAAGACAAATATCTGCGTCAGGCGATATAAAATACCATACTTGTTCGCTCTTCACGTTCTCATTCTTTACGGCTAAACACACACGTTCGCCATCATAGTTAACTTCAACTTGTGGATGAAGATGAAACCGAACAGCAACATGATTTTTTTCATTTTGCACACTCTTGTGTCTCTTTCCCCCTTTATTGGGCATAAAAAAGCGATCAAAACCCTCAATCATATCTCCATTTGTCGCCAAAATAAGACCACGCTCATGAATAAGATTAAAGGGTCGCATATAACCATTATGACTCGCAATAAAACCCGTCTTCTCTGAATCCTCTATACGGCACACTTGAACATCTGTTGGTCCATCAAACAAAAATGGCGCACCATTTTTCTTTTTATGATAAAAAGCACCCACTGAACAATCATTAAGCGTAGCTGTTGAATGTGCTGCAGTAACACGCCCTAAATGTCGATAATCTTCCCTCCCATCAGGATTAACACCGGTATTGATAATAAAACGGTGCCCTTGTGAAGACATTTCAAAAGACAAACACCCCGAACAAGCCTGCTGTGCTACAGAGCGGGGTGGAAACTTTCCTGTATCTGCAAGCACTGTTGTTTGATTGGCTTTTAAGCGCTGAAATCCTGAATAACGGGCATAACTAAAAGGATGGCCTCCTGTTTCATCAAGCTCCAAAAGTGATGATAACCGTTCCGATACAAGGGGACCAACCCCATTAAAATGGGCCAACGTTTGATCCTCATGGATAAAGAATCGTAAAGCTGGCAACATACGCTCAACAGAATCAATCAAAATACGGGGTGCTGTTTCATTGCTACGCATAAAAAGATGCCGTAACGACAATAAATCCGATAATAAATTCAGCAAAATAACAGGACTACGGGAAATATGCCCACCATCAACTAGGATTTGACGGGAAAGCTCCTCTATAAGTGTGGTTTGTACCTTTTTTTTCACTGCCGCTGAAACAGGCAAAGCAAGAGATGCGAATGTCAAAGCCACTGCTGCTTGTAAACGTTGATCATTGTGCTCCATACTACAAATTGTTACGCGCAAATAACGAAATTGCAAACCAAGTGCACGTAAAAAGCGTTTTTCAAACCGTTCACTTGCCCCTTCTAACAACATTTTCGAATGACAAATCCATGAAATCAAGCGCCGCGCCACAACAGGATCACTCCAAGCAAGCCCTTTTACCTTCTTACCAGCATGGTCAAACCAGTCTTCTAAAAGAGAGCGTGCATGTGCAGAAGCTAAATCACTTCCTGCTGCCTCCATATGGCGCAACCAATGAAAATCATGTAGAGCCGCTTCCCATTCTAGCGTTGGTGGAACCAATGAAAACGGAGAAACAGCACCAGAATGAACAATGTGACCAGCAAAAGCAAAACGACCATGATAAAATTCATGCGCCATCATCGGATCAGCTACATGCAAATCCATGGGATGCGCTAAAATTTTATGAGGACGAAACCCTGAAAACCGCCAACGAAACAATGGTCCAACCCATAAACGCCGCATAACATTCTGTATCGTATCGATACAGGCTGCCACTTTTACCTGAGGAGCTTTTACCGCAACCGCCAAAATTTTATCTCCATTTATGCTGAATCAAATACAATTTCGACCATTTTTGTAAATGAAGCGTTAATTAAGCAATTTTTCGTAAGCGCGCAGCAAAAAAACCATCCATTCCTAAAAATACGGTTTTCTCAGCATCAAAATTTTTATGACAAAAATCCGCAGGCGTTGTCCGTAACATCCCCCCACAAAGCAAATGTTCCAGTGCTCCCATTTCCTCTGGATAAATAGGGTCTAAAACAATGTCATTGCGTGTCGATAAAATTTTTTCAATAAGATCTTCACCTTCTTCTCTTGCCAATGAACAATTGGAAAAAACAATCCGTCCCCCCTCCTTTACCAAAGAAATTGCTGCGACAAGCAAATCATATTGCAACGCCACTAACTTGACGATATCTTCCCTCGATTTCGTCCATAAAATATCCGGATGACGACGGATTGTTCCTGTAGAAGAACAAGGAGCATCAAGAAGAACTGCATCAAAAAGCTGTGTGGGATAGAAATTTCTCACATCGCCCTGCCAAATGTGAACTGAAAAATGAAGCCGTTCCATATTTTCTTTTAAACGCTTTACGCGGTTAGCAGAAAGCTCAATTGCTGTCACCTCTGCCCCTTGCAAAGCCAATTGTGCTGTTTTTCCCCCAGGGCTCGCACAAAGATCAGCAACGCGTTTACCCTCAATACTCCCAAGTAAACAAGCAGGCAAAGCTGCTGCAAAATCTTGGACCCACCAAGACCCTTCACGATAGCCTGGTAAATCAGAAACAGAACACTCCAGACGCTTCAATCGAACAGAACCATTGGGCAATACCACACCGCCAAGCCTTTCAGCCCATCCACCACTATCAGATTTCACTGTCAAATCGAAAGGAGGTTCCACACTTTGAATTGCGATAATCTGATGTGCCTTTTCTGTTCCATAAGCTGATATTAAAAGCTGTCCAAACCACGCTGGCACACCTTCAATGGTAGGAACTTGTTGACGTAAAGGCTCTGCCTCACGTGCAACATTGCGCAAAAGAGCATTCACCACCCCTGAAAAACGGCGCATTCGAGGATCAAGTTTCGCCACACGCACAGCTAAATCAATAGCCGCATGATCGGGAATATCAAGATAAAGAATTTGTGCAACACTGATATGCAAAAGATGCTGAAGTGAAAGTGCTTGTGAAGGCAAAGGACGCGCCAAAAAGCGTGAGAGAGCCGCCATAATCTGCCCTCGATGACGCAATGAAGCTGTTAAAATAGCCCGACATAACAAACGATCTCGTTGTGAAAGCTTCAAATATTGTGGATGTCCGTGTTCATTATCCGTCAAACCAGACAGAGGCGTGTACTTATCAACTACCGCCCCCAAAAGACGCACACACACCTGTCGAACAGCTAATCCTGGAACATTTTTTTCAGACACATGCCCCGCTTTTTTGTGTTTCAAACCACCACCTTTATATCACAGTTTTCTCAAGAGCTCCCTCAATAATTCTATGAACGAGATCTTTTTGAATTTTCATAACGAAGCCAAGAAGGACGTTTTGTAACACGCTGAAAAGAACTATTTTCTTTCTCACCTAATGCATGAGTCTGACCACTATGAAAATCTCCATAGTTCATCCCGCTGCTTTTTTCATGTATAGCGTCTTCTTTATTCCATCCCACACTTTTGGCAAGAGCCCCTTTCATCTCTTCTGCTTGCTGATAAAGAGCAGCAATACGATTTGCAGTTGCTGGATGTGTCGAAAAAAGACTATCCGCTCCCTCACCGCTCAAAGGATTAATAATAAACAGATGCGCGGTTGCTGGATTATGCTCTGCTTCTTCATTATATACCCCACGTCCCCCATCAGCAATCTTACGCAATGCCGAAGCCAACCATAAAGGATTACCACATATTTCAGCCCCTCTCCGATCCGCAGCATATTCCCGTGTACGGCTAATCGCCATTTGCACCAGCATCGCTGCAAAAGGCGCCACGAGCAATGCAATAAATCCTCCAATTGCCCCAGCGCCATGAGAACCTTCTGAAGAGTTACGCTGTCCTCCCATAAAGAAAGCAAAATTACCAAGCATTGAAATTGCCCCTGCAATCGTTGCGGTCAGAGTCATTGTTAACGTATCACGATGCTCAATATGTGCGAGCTCATGCGCCATAACGCCGGCAATTTCCTCAGCGCTTAACCGCTCTAACAACCCAGTACTTGCAGCAACAGCTGCATTTTGCGGATTACGTCCCGTTGCAAAAGCATTTGGCTGTGCATTCTCAATAACATAAACCTTTGGTTGAGGAAGAGAAGCCTTTTGTGCTAAATCGCTTACAATCTTATAATAAACTGGTGCTGAATGCTGATCAACTTCACGCGCCCCGTACATGCGTAAAACGATTTTATCTGAATTCCAATAAGAAAAAAAGTTTAAACCACTTGCCATCAAAAGAGCAATGACCATGCCACCGCCCCCTCCAACAAGATAACCAACTCCCATAAAGAGAGCAGTTAAAAAAGCCAAAAGCATAGCTGTACGCATTATATTCATTACTCAAAAAACTCCATGATAAAAGTCAATCAATACTATATGATGGTGTTTTCTTTCTGCTTCTTCAATGGAATAGGTGTAAAATGAATAAAAAAGATGAGAAAACAAGCAAAAAAAATGCAACTGTCGTTAAACAGCAATCTCTTTCTCCCGCAGCACAACGCGCCCTTAAAGAAGCTGAAGAAAGACGAAAACGCGCAGCAAAAAAAGAACAACCTTTAGAAAACGGCGGACGCGGCGGCAAAGACCCTTCCCGCTATGGAGACTGGGAAATTAAAGGCCGCGCCATTGATTTTTAAAACCATTGATTTAAAAAAAACGGCGCAATTTAAACAAGCAGCTTTTTAATGAAAATCCGTTTTTGATAGACAAAAACGGATAATATTTATTTTTCTAAAGCTTTTAAAAACACATTGATTAAACAATCATGCTTCTTATGCTGAAGCAGATTCTGCTTCAGCCGCTGCCGCTGCTTCTTCTGCTGCTTGCTTTGCTGCTGCTATACGTTCTTGTGCTTTTTTACCCGGTTCACCTTTATGTGGATTATTACGAGTTGGACGCTTTTTCAAGCCAGCTGCATCTAAAAACCGTAAAACGCGATCTGTTGGTTGAGCCCCTTGCCCAAGCCAATATTGGATACGTTCTTCATTAAGTTTCACCCTCGGTCCATCTTTAGGCAACATTGGATCCCATGCACCAACACGTTCAAGAAACCGCCCATCGCGCGGACTACGAACATCTGCAACGACGATATGATAGTAAGGACGTTTTTTTGAACCTCCACGGGACAAACGAATTTTCAATGCCATATTTTATCTCCTATTGTCAGCTCTGGCTTTCGTTTAAATTGACTTTTTTTGTTTTTTGCTCTTCAGCAATAACTTCATGATGACTCACAACTTCTTTAATAATAAATTTTAAAAATCTTTCAGCAAAATCAGGATCAAGATCACTATCCATAGCCAATTGCCGCAAACGCGCTACCTGATATTGCTCACGCAGAGGATCTACTTTAGGCAAATCATAACGGGCTTTTAAGCGCCCAACAGCTTTCGTACAACGAAACCGCTCTGCTAAGATATGAATCAAAGTTGCATCAAAATTATCAATGGATGCTCGTAAATGTGCCAATTCGTTTAATACTGTTTCCTGCATTATATTCCTTTCCCTCTTTACATCTTATTTTTTCTTAGGATGCTGAGGAAAATTTCCCCCATCGACAATGCCATTGGAAAGACCAGGAAAAGTAGGTCCACGCTTGGGAAGTCCGGGCAAGAGCTTCCCTCCATTACCATTTTCAATTTGCTTTTGAAGCGTTGAGAATTGCTTTGGATCCAATCCCGACAAATCCGGCATAGCTGGAGAATCCCCTCCCAAGTTTCCCATACCACCAAAACCCATTTTGGAACCAAGGCCTCCCAACATCTTTCCCATAAAACCACTTTTTCCTTTACCACCCATGGCTTTCATCATATCAGCCATTTGGCGATACATCTTCAAAAGTTTATTAATATCAGCCGCTGTCGTACCAGACCCCTTAGCAATTCGTTGTTTGCGGCTATGTTTTAAAAGCTCTGGATTCGCCCGCTCTTTGGGTGTCATAGATGAAATAATGGCCAATTGACGATCAAACAAACGATCATCAAACCCCGCAGCCGCAATCTGATCTTTGACCTTCCCCATTCCTGGCAACATGCCCATAATACCGCCCATTCCACCCAGTTTTTTCATTTTCTGCAACTGTTCTGCAAGATCATTCAGATCAAATTTTCCGGCTTGCATTTTTTTTGCAAAAGCAGCAGCTTTCTCATGATCCATTGTTTCAGCAGCTTTTTCAACCAAAGAAACAATATCCCCCATTCCGAGAATACGATCAGCAATACGACTGGGATGAAATTCTTCTAAAGCATCTATTTTTTCACCAGTTCCAATTGCTTTAATTGGTTTACCTGTAACAGCACGCATAGAAAGAGCAGCGCCACCACGCCCATCACTATCCATCCGTGTTAAAATAATCCCCGTAATCCCTACACGCTCATCAAAAGAACGAGCAAGATGAACGGCATCTTGCCCCGTCAAACTATCAGCCACCAACATAATCTCATGAGGAAGGGAACATGCTTTAATTTCAGCCAATTCGAGCATCAAAGCTTCATCAATATGATTACGTCCTGCTGTGTCAAGAAGAAGCACGTCATAACCACCTAATTTAGCAGCCTGCACGGCACGTGATGCAATATCAACGGGCAGCTGACCCGCAATAATAGGCAAGCTTGCAAGTTTTGCCTGCTCTCCCAATTGGCGCAATTGCTCCTGTGCAGCGGGACGGCGTGTATCTAATGACGCCATGAGAACTTTTTTATTGTGCTTATCAGTAAAACGTTTTGCAAGCTTTGCTGTTGTAGTTGTTTTTCCGGAACCTTGCAAACCAGTCATCATGATAACAACTGGAGCTGGTGCATTTAAATCACTCAGAACGCTTTCATTTCCAAGAATATGAACCAATTCATCATGAACAATTTTAACCACCATTTGGCCTGGTTTAATTGATTTAACGATTTCGGCCCCAACAGCTTTTTCCCGAACTCTATCGGTAAAAGAGCGCACAACATCAAGAGCAACATCAGCTTCCAATAAAGCGCGACGAATTTCACGCAGCGCCTCTACAACATCCTGATCCGATAAAGCGCCACGTCCCGTCAAATGAGACAGGATAGAACCAAGTCGCTCTTGCAAGGATTCAAACATCATTTACCTCATTGTTGCATAACAAACAAACCAAAATAGCATCCGAGAACGCATCGCGCCGTCGGATGTTGACCTCTGAGATCTCTTTATACCCTTAAACTGGGGTCTCAGTCGGTGGCTCCAAGTTAATTTTGTCACTGAAAGCTTGCTCCTTCAAACAATAAAACCCCAGCTTTGTCAAGTTTTATCATAAAATATCTTTTTATACGAAGAAATAAAAACAACAAATACTATACTTCAAAACTTTCAACTTCAACACGCATAAAACAACCTGTTTCCTGTTCCATGCTCCATAATTTTCCACTAGAGATATCAAACCAAACACCATGCAATGTCAAAAAACCTTGATCTTTGCGAAGCTTAATCCACGGAAACGTCTCTAAATTTCTCAACGAATGGCGAATAGAAAGCTGCTCTAATGCCGTCTGTTTTTCTGGCCAAGACAGCGACTTATTATTCAAAACGATTTCTGCTGCTGGTGCTAAGAGACTTATCCATTGACCGATAAAATCATTTGATAATAAAGATTTATATGTCTCATTAAGAGCAGTACGAATGCCTCCACAATGGGCATGACCAAAAACGACAATATGTCTCACCTCAAGCAATTGCACAGCATATTCAAGAGCTGCTGATGTTGCGTGATATTGGTCATCAGGAGAAAAAGGAGGAACCACATTCGCCACGTTGCGCAGGGTGAAAATTTCCCCTGGCTTAGCATCAAAAATCATTTCTGGTACTGCACGCGAATCACAACAAGCAATGACCAAAACTTCAGGTTTCTGCCCCTCAATCGCCAATTGCTGATAATCTGCTATTTTATATAAAAAATGATTGTTTATAAAGTTTTGGTAACCACTTAAAAGTCTTTCTGGTAAACGCGCCATTCTCTCTTTACTTTTGCTTCTTTTTTTACTTTTATTTTGTATATTTTAAAAAACAAACTATTAACATACAAAAATACTAAAAGTGCCCTTTCCTTGAAGCAAAATATTTCTTTAAAGTGCAAAATATTACTAAAAAATAGCAAAAACAAACTCATTCTTTCCAAATAAAGAGCTATTTTCTTTAGAAAGAAGGTGTTACAGTATATAAAAAATATAATGGTCTGCTTTTAAAAAGAGAAGAAAAGACTCCTTAAGAGCAAAAAGGGAGAGTGAATGTGTTGCAACAAAAAAAAACAGAGACAAAAAACACCCAAGATAAAATAGAACAAATCCTTTTTGCCCAAACCGATAAAGAAGATATTGCTTATTACGAAAATGAAGAACTTCAAAAAGCCACAGCCATCGCGGTAAAAGCTTTTAATCTCCATCAGACGGGAAAAAATACCATCTGCTTTGAGCAAAATTTAACCCGTAGTAACAGACCTATAACCGTTATCACGCTTGTCAATGATAACAAACCCTTTCTTCTCGATTCTATTTTAAATGTTTTTAATCAACACAAAAACCATATCTATTTGATTGCACACCCCATTATTGATTGTGCTTCTGGAAAACGCATCAGTCTGATGCAAATTCACATCGAGTCATTAAACAAACAGCAAATACAAAAACTTGAAAATGAACTCACCTTAGTTCTTGAACAGGTTAATGCTGCTGTACAAGACTGGAAACCTATGCTTGAAGAAGTTGAAAAGCAGATTCATGCCTACCAAATAAGTCTTCCCACACACTACAAACAAGAAGGCGAAAAAGCTATTGAATTTCTTCACTGGCTAATGGACGATAATTTCATTTTCCTTGGTATGCGCACTTACAACTTCATCAAAGACCAAAAACCCCTAAAATCCTTTACAGCCAGTAATATTGAACTTGGTATACTCACGGATGCTTCTATTCATATTGTTGACGATAAAAGCATGAAAGAACCTCCTCAAGAAGTTTTATCCTTCATGGAAAGCGATAATCTGTTTATCGTGACAAAAGCGAACAGCCGCTCCAAAATTCACCGTTCTGTTTGGCTCGATTATATTGGTCTTAAAATCTTTGATAAAGAAAACCAACTCTGTGGAGAATTACGCATTGTAGGGCTTTTTACCTCCTCAGCTTATACACGTTCTATTTTGCAAATTCCTTTCTTAAAAGAAAAAGCCCGAACTATTATTCAACGACTTGGACACAATCACGCCGATTATTCAGGTAAAGCACTCATCAGTGCTTTAGAAACCTATCCAAGAGATGAAATGTTTCGCTCTGATGTTGATACATTGACAGAAAACACTAAGCTTATTCTACAATTAGATGAGCGCCCACGTTTACGGGTTCTTGCCCACACTGATTCTTTTGGACGCTTTGTTTCTATCCTTGTCTACGTACCGCGTGACCAATATAGCAGCAGCTTGCGTGAAAAAGTTGGCGAACATTTTGTTGAGCTTTATAAAGGTGACTTTTTTGAATCTTATCCGCTATTTTTGGAAAGCACCCTTATACGTGTCTATTATATCATCCATCGCAAAGGAAACGAAACTGTTCCCCTTCATGAGCGCTCCACACTTGAACAACATGTACGTTCGATTGCACGAAGTTGGGAAGACAGGGTTCAAGCCATCGCTCTTACCCAGAAAATAACAGAGCAACAAACACGTCTAGCCAGTGAATTCCCCAACAGCTATCGTGATTTATTTTCAGCTGAAGACGCTATTAACGATGCCGGACATATTCTAAGTCTTCATGATGAAAAGCCCCTTTTCGTGATCTTTTATCACGCACAAAACAAAGAAAAACAGTACATTTCTCTTCGGCTTTTTCACCGCCATGAAGCTCTTGCCCTTTCCAAACGTGTACCACTCCTTGAAAATATGGGGTTTCGCGTTATTGCTGAACAAACCCTTGAATTACCAGATGGCAATGGGCGCTCTGTGTATCTTCATGATATGCAGCTGGAAAGTACTTTCCAGCGCTGTATCGATTTTGAAAAAGACGGGCAAAAACACGCCGAAACCTTTGAAGCCATTTGGGCACAAAATGCTGATAATGACGGCTTTAATGCTCTCACACAAACAGCTGAGCTTGATTGGCATGAAATTGTTATTTTGCGCCATTATGGGCGCTATCTCCAACAAGCTGGAATTCCTTATTCGCAAGATCGCGTTGCCCAAACTTTAAATGCTTATCCTGACATTACCCAAGATCTTTATGCTTTATTTCATTTAAAATTTCATCAAAGCCATACAGAAAAAGAACGGGAAAAAAACCAACAAGTTATTCAAAAGCGCATTGAAGAAAAATTACGGAAAGTCTCTGGTTTAGATGATGACCTGATCTTACGCCGTTATTGTAACCTTATCGAGGCGAGTTTACGAACGAATGCCTTTACGCCTCTTCCTGATGGAAATCCACGGCGTATTTTAGCCACCAAATTAAATCCACGCCAGATTGAAGGTTTGCCTGAACCGCGCCCTTACCGAGAAATTTTTGTTTATGGACCAGAAGTTGAAGGGGTCCATTTGCGTTTTGGACCTATCGCTCGTGGCGGCATTCGTTGGTCTGACCGTGCATTAGATTATCGCACCGAAGTGCTTAGCTTAGTCAAAGCCCAACAAGTTAAAAATGCAGTTATCGTTCCTGCAGGTGCAAAAGGTGGCTTCTATCCCCATCGGCTTCCCCAAACAAATGACCGTGCTGTCATCATAGAAGCAGCACGACAAGCTTATACAGACTTTATCACAGCTTTGCTCTCCATCACAGACAATCTGATTAACGGCAAAATAAGTTCTCCCCATAATGTCATCTGTCATGATGACCCTGACCCCTATTTTGTTGTCGCGGCAGACAAAGGAACAGCAACTTTTTCTGATACAGCCAACGCCATCAGCCAAGCAAATCACTTTTGGCTCGATGATGCTTTTGCCTCTGGAGGCTCAGCAGGTTACGACCACAAAGACATTGGTATTACAGCTAAAGGTGCATGGGAAGCCGTCAAAAGACATTTTAGAGAATCATTTAATCACGATATTCAAACAACGCCCTTCACCTGTGTCGGTGTTGGCGATATGTCTGGTGATGTCTTTGGCAATGGAATGCTGCTTTCCAAACAAACAAAATTGATTGCCGCTTTTGATCACCGCGATATTTTTATTGATCCAGATCCGAACATAGACGAAAGCTATGCAGAGCGTACGCGTCTCTTCAAACTGCCTCGCTCAAGCTGGCAGGATTACGACCAAAGCAAATTATCAAAGGGCGGTGGTATCTTCTCACGAAAAGAAAAAACCATTACTCTCTCACCTGAAGCATCACAAGCCATTGGTTTCGAAAAACAAACAGGAACACCCTTTGAAATTATC
Organism: Bartonella sp. CL63NXGY; assembly: GCF_042194905.1. Taxonomy (NCBI): domain Bacteria; kingdom Pseudomonadati; phylum Pseudomonadota; class Alphaproteobacteria; order Hyphomicrobiales; family Bartonellaceae; genus Bartonella; species Bartonella sp. CL63NXGY. The sequence continues at coordinate 289,876 of NZ_JBHINK010000001.1, read as the reverse complement.
TCTGCTCTTCTCAAAGCCCCTGTTGATCTTTTATGGTTCGGTGGCATTGGTACTTATATCCGTGCTGCAACAGAAAACGATGCCCAAGTAGGTGATCGTGCAAATGATGCAATACGCATTACCGGAGAACAAGTGCGTGCAAAAATTATTGGCGAAGGGGCTAATCTTGGTGTTACACAACGTGGACGAATTGAATATGTCTCAAATGGTGGTCGATGCAATACGGATGCCATTGACAATTCTGCTGGTGTTAATTGTTCTGATATTGAGGTCAATCTCAAAATTGTTCTTGCATCAGCACTACGTGCCAAAACGTTAACCCGCGAAGATCGCAATAAGCTCTTGAAAAAAATGACGCCTCAAGTCGAGCAACTCGTCTTGCGCAACAATTATCTACAACCTCTTGCGCTTTCTTTGGCGGAAAACCAGAGCACTGCTGATTTGCCCTATCAAATACGCTTTATGCACGACTTGGAACAAAAAAAGCTTCTAGATCGCAGAGTTGAAATACTCCCTGATGAGCAAATTTTACGACAAAGAACAACCCAAGGCAAAGGTCTTCTCCGTCCAGAACTCGCCGTTATTTTTGCCTATGCTAAATTGACCTTAAAAGAAGAAATTGCTAATAGCCCCATTGTTGATGATCACTATTTCAATACAACCTTGCTGAACTATTTTCCAACCCAAATTCAAGAAAATTTTAAGAAGGAAGTTATTAACCATCAATTGCGTCGTAATATTATCGCAACGCTTATTGCCAACGATATTGTAAATCGTGGAGGCCCCACTTTTGTTAATAGACTACACGATGCAACAGAACAAAAGACTGAAAATATTATTCGCGTTTTCATTGCTATCCGCGATGGTTTCGAAATTCCTCAATTATCTGAGCAAATTGATAAGCTTGATAATAAAATACCCGGTCTTGTCCAAAATAAATTCTACGCAGCAATGACCCCAATGCTCTTTGAAACAACCAATTGGGGTTTGCACAACATAGATCTCTCACGTCCATTAGAAGAAATTGTAAAAACAATAAAGCAAGCCCGTAGCGTTATTGAAAAAGAGCTTATGCATTCTCACGGCAACGATATTAAGCAAAAGATTGAAGAAAAAGCATTACACTACAGCGAAGAGGGAGCACCAAAAGCATTAGCGAAACAATTAGCCCTCTTGGAAGCTGCTTCAACAATATGTGATATTTCTTTAATTGCAAAAAAAAGCAACAGTGATCTTATTAAAACCGCAGAGATCTACTTTTCACTTGCGCAAATCATTCGTATAAACCGCATTAACGAAGCAAGTCGTATAATTCCTGTAGTAGATTATTATGATAGTATGGCTTTAAGCCAAGCTAAAGAAAATGTTTCTGAAAGCTTTCGGCAAATCGTTATGAAAATCCTCAAAAATTATGGAAAGAAAAAAGATCCTTTTGACACTTGGAAAAAAACAGAAGAAGATCATATTCACAACATTACAAACCGCATTAGCGCCCTTATTGAAAATGATCTCAATATTTCTCGTTTTACTTTTGCAGCAGGATTGATTTCTCAACTTCAAAATATTGGCTTTCAAACCTAAAGCAAATACAAAACGACCCACTCAATCTCCCGTTCTATCCCACCACCACGACAAACCAACTAAGACAGAGCAGAAGTTTGCATTTTAGACATAACACCAACAATAAAAATCTCGCTATTTATCACAATAGAATTGTTTGCAACAATTTCAAAAAAACAGTAGGATTGATTTCTCACCCTAAAAACATAAACTTTCAGACTTAAAAGCAGTACAAAACAGCTAAGCTTTTGCTCCGTTCTATCCCCCCATGACTAATCAGCAAGGGAAGAACGAAAGCCCTATCCTGCATTTTTAGACAGAGCACTCAAAATAAAAAATAAATTCAGATTTTACTGTCAAATATCCTTCATCATAAAAATATAATATATTGATTTACAATCATAATTTTATCATTTTTATGATAACTGATAACCCGATATTCTAAATTTGTCTCATTTAAAATCTGTTTATATTCAATCAATTAACCCCATTTCCCCTTGCATATTGCAAATGGGAAAGCCGAATAGATAAAAACAGTAAAGAAAAGACTAAAAATGCCCCTCATAAACCGCCTCAAATGCCAAAATCCGCAGTAACATTTGGAGTTAGCAAATATAATATGATGGTGTTGCCCCAGCTTATTACTCCATAACCGAAAAGATGGTAGCCCTTAATGGCTCTATCGTTATACCATTCATAGGCGACATCGTAAAATAAGAAGCACTGAGAAATATTTTTTTTAACAAATGCGTAAATATGCAATACAAATATATTCTGTTTTACGTGGAAGACATATAGCTTCATTAAAAAACATCAGAAATAAAAGGATAAGCTTAATCTATCATTTAAAATGATATAACTGTAACTGCTTTTGAAATGCGTAAAATCGAATAAAAAATGACAGTAAAGATGGATGTTGATTTTCCCTTTACAACTTCATATTCTCCTCCAACTAGGCTATTTACTTGTTTTAAGAGATTACTCCCAAACAGATATATGCAATATGCTCATTCCATATATAAAGAAAAAGGTTCCTAACAAGCACCACACCACCTGTATAAAAAGACAATTCAGCATACTTTAAAATGCCACTTTTTCCATACAAACACTGTTACTATATGTAGTTTGATATAAGATTTTGTACTAAGTGAAAAGAGGTTGGACGAATTAGGAGTAGGTGGTAATTTTTTATTTTTATAGCTATTTTTTTTACCATTAAATACGCATTTTGTTAAAATAGATTTTGACACTCTAAAATTGCAAAAAAGTATGAAAATCAGAAAAAATCGAAATTTTGTGGTAAAAATTAAAAAAGGCTTTGGTACAACACCTAAAGCGGAGCAAGACGACCAAGTTTTAAAAAGCCTAATTTTACCCACCCATTGTTAATGAGCAAGGAAAGAACGGGAGCGCCGTCCGCATTTTTAGGCAAAGCACCTAAAATAAAAAATAACGCTTGAAGATTATTGGTTTGCGTGGGAAATAAGCGCTGCAGAGTGTCAAGAAGCTTCATAGACTGAATAAGGACAAGTTCAAATTTTGCTGTCAAATATCCTTCATCATCAAAAGAAAAAGGTCCACTAATACGCACTGCACCACCTGTATGAAAAGTCAATTCACCTTGCTTTAAAAGTCCACTTTTTCCATACAATCGCTGTTGCCAATTTTTTCCTTCATTTTCAAACAGAAGAGAGGCATCATTTAAAATCCATTTCAAATTGCCATCAATTTTAGGAATATCAACAAAAGAAGATTTTAAAAAGGGAGAAGCATCAAAACCGTCAAAAGTTATATGTCCCGATAAATCATTCTTTTCATGTTTAAGATCAAGTCGAAAAAATTCTGCCGTTATTTTTGGGAAAGCTTCTTTTGGCTCTAACGGCTGAATAATCACGTTATGCGTATTTTGCAAAGATGCCTGATCTTCAATATTTTCTTGTGTCGTTTTTTTATCTGTCGTTTGTGCTCTTAATGCTTCTTGAAGCTTTTGATCTTCAGGGGAAGAGGAAAAAGGTGAAATCTCAAGCCCTTCAGCTATAAACTTCAATGTCTTACCCGTTTTCCAATAAGGTTCTGTTTCAATCATCAAATTGCGCCAACTGGATACTATGGAAGTTTTTCCAGAAAAAACAATTAATGCAGGGGAATGAACATTAAACTCGACCAAATGAGGTGCATAAATTGGTGCACCAGCTGTCAAACGCCCCGTCGATAAAGAAACCCCATGTAAAGGCCAAGAAAATTGAAACTTGTCACAAACAACACCGACACGTAAAGGATAACCATCCTTGTGCACATTCTCACATACCGCCACCATATTATGGGAAGATATTTTTGTGAATATATCAGAAACATAGTCTTCTATTTTACGTGAAAAAAAAACCAGAGCGCGCTATAAATAAATACCAAAGCAAGACAAAAGAGCCCACAAATTAAATAACTCAAAGAAAAACTTTTTTGTGATGATGGTATTTGAAAGGATTTAGACAATATTCAAACTTTCTTTATCTCTTAACTTCCTCCCCACCCTAAAAAGGATAAAGATTCCCAACCACGGTCAGTTTATACACAATCCAACTTCTTAATCGACCGGATTTTATATACTAATCACTTCAAGAAGTCCCTATACATCGTTCTAAAGTACAGTATCTCATAAGCTCAACAAACAAGATTTTCTTAAAAAACCCTTTACACCCTTTAACAAAAAACACCTCATGTGTAAAGTTTTACATAGATTTTCTACCTCTGCCCTAAACCATACTGTTTTACAGCACAAAAAAAATGATAATGAATAGTGTTTCTTAACGATAAAACCATTGAGCACCCCCATCTTTACGCTTATTGAGGAGCAAAGCCAGCACCATCATTATATTTGGCTACCCCCACAATTTTGCGATAGCCCTTGGCACTTAAGACAGTTCATAAGAAGCATTTTTAGTCTTTTCTTATACAGTTTTTGCCCACACGCCAGCCCTACTTGTGACAGCAAGCAAGAGGTTTTTATTGAGTCAACATACACAGGTTTGGAATGAGAAAACCTTACGATATTCGGGGTTCTCATTCAATATGCAAAACAGTAAATTATCTATATAAATCAATGCGTTGTCAATAATCACACAAGTACGGGCGGTGTACAAAAAATCTGGTGTAATGCGCTTTCAAACCATTGGCTCAAAGCTCGATCATAGATTAAACGACCTTTCAAATGTGCACAAGCAGGTTGAGCACCTTTTTCAGTCAATTTATGTGCCGAACGCACGACCAAACGCCGCATCATAGCGCGTGTAAACTCAGCATGAAACTGCAAGCCCCATGCATTGTTTCCATAACGAAAAGCTTGTGTAGGATATGTATTCCCTGTTGCCAAAAGCATTGCCTCTTTCGGTAAATCATAAATACCTTCATCATGGAAATGGTAGACCATTTCTGGCCAATTCATCAATTCCTTCCCTTGTGGGGTTGCTTCTAGTGGATACCAGCCGACTTCAACAGTCCCATCACTTCTTGTACCAACGCGCCCCCCTAGATTTCGCGCTAACATTTGTGCTCCAAGACAAATACCCAAAAAAGGCTTATTTTCCTTTAGTGATAACGAAATCCAATCAATTTCCTCACCAATATAAGCTTCGCTGTCATTCACACTCATCGGCCCCCCTAAAATAACAACGCCGGCATAATGCTCTAATGTATCAGGGAGTTTTTGTCCAAAAATAGGACGATAAATATCAAGAACAAAACCTTTTTGTTGTAAAAATTTTCCCAAACGACCAGTATAGGTAGACCGCCGATGAATAACGACAGCAATCCTTGGTTTGTTATTTTTTTGTTTTTTATCAAGACATCTCTGATTTAAAAACATTTTTTAACCAATCACCTCTGCTACCAAGCAAAACTTTATTTTTAAAGCATAAGAGAATAATTTTATTGGAAAAGACTAACGATATTTTTTCTTCTAGGTCAATTGTTTCTTCTGAGAAAACATTCGTATTATCACATTGGTGCAATTTAAAATAAACGAAACTTTTTCCTCGATAAAGATGTTTCTTCTTCTATTTTAACCCCTGGATCATCAACATTTAAATGAATTTGACTGAACATTTTTACATCTTGTTCTTTTATATCTTGTTTCTCCACCTGCGCATTATGCAAAAGAGAATTATCTATAGGTGTTAATTTTTCCAGCTTCTTATCTTCAACATCATCACTTTTTCCCATAACATACTCTTTGTCTTGCTTTTTCGGCACAATATTGTCCGCCTCTAATGTGAGAGAAGGCATACAGGGAGGCGCCTTCCATTCAAAACAGCCCAAACGTCCACTGATTGGAGAAACCGCTGACCAAGAAGAAAAAATGGACCCATCACACATCCATACTGGATCACGTTCAGCACGAAGTGCTAAAGAAAGCCATTGACGCACAGCACCTTGATTGTTTCCCTGTGCCTCTTCAATATCTGCCAACAATAAATAAACACTTTCCCGTGGATGACATTGTAATGCTTTTTGTGCCTTCTCTCTTGCTAATGCTGTTTCACCAGCATCCAAAGCTGCTTTAGCAATAAGGAAAGCCGACTCAAATGCATCTTTATTATAAGAAGCAAGTGTCTTAGCCCTTTTCAATCGCCCAATGGCTCCTTCTTCTCTTTCAAGATAAAGCGTCCCCAAATCAGGATGAGGATTCTTTTGCCAAGCCGCTATAATCATTTTATCCGCTTTACGCGTTTCATTTAACTTATAAAGAATATCAGCAGCAATAACTATTATTGGAACAAAATCAGGCGCCAATTTATGGGCTTTCAAAATAGCTTCACGTGCTTGTACAGGATGTGTATCAAACAAAGAAAGTGCCTGCCCACTTAGTAGTAAAACCTGTATATGCTGCCGCTCTGGAGTCGCGCGAGCAGAACGCGGGAGAGCTTTTTGCGTTCTTTCAAAAACAGTAAGTGCCTTATCCCATTTACCTTCAGCACTTAACCGATCAAGCACCGCCTTATGCGCCCATAAAAGTGCTGGCGATAAGGTCAGTGCCTCTTCGGCATATTGTTGCGCTGCCTCATAAGCTTTACTCTTCATTGCTTCACGAAACAAACCATAAAGTCCAACCAGTTTTGTCGGATCTTCCTTTCTCATCTCCTCATAAAGACCGATGGCGCGAACAGAGTCATTTTGTAAAGACAAGGTTTGCGCCTGTAAGAGTTTTACCAATGGCTCTTGTTTTCCTGCAAGATATTTAGCAACCCGTGCTTCCATTTTTTGCGCAACCATACTATCACCAGCAAAAGTTGCAAGAATCCCCTTTGAAAGAGCTTCGTAACCACGCTTTTGGTGGCGTTTATAAAAATAATTGGAAAGAGCACTCGGTATGGAAAAAAAGAAAGATAATAACCACCATAAAAGCACCAGCGTTATAAAAAACAAAATAAGCACACTTAACACTGTAAGAAATGAAGCAGAAAATCTGAAATGCAAAAATGTGAGAACAAAAATACCATTGTGATTAGCAACCCACGTGAAAGCTAAACCGAGGATACAAACAACAAAAATATAAATAAAAACACGTATCATCTTGGGCCTATTTACATCTTTGTTGCTTTAAAAGATCCTTGTTGCACAGACAATAACAATTGCTGCAACAACTGTTGAATAGCAATATGTCTTTCAAGCTGCTTAACAAAATCCATTGAAACATCTTTTGCACTTTGAGGCAATGATTGCCATTCGCTCAAAGCCTTTTCGTAATCACCAGCTTGAATGGCAACTTCCATGCGTGCCGCAATAGCCTCCAGCGTTGTCCCTTCAACATTTCCAATCGGTCGCGAAACAATGAGCCCTTTTATCCACGCTAAAATTCGGTCAAAAAAACCAGCATCTGACGCAACAAGATTTTGCGTACCAACAATTGCATCGGCAACATGAGCAAAATCAACTGAAAGTTGTGCTGAACTTGGAAGACCCACAGTAGCTGTTTTTTGCAACACATCAAGTCCATTAATTGAAGGCGATAATTGTTGTAATAGCTTTAATTCATTATTATAAGATCCACCACGCTCTACAGCATTTTTTAATGAACTAATTGCAGTAAAGAGCGCGGTATCTATTTCTTTTTTCTTACTATTTTTAACAGCAGTTTCTTCCTGTAGTGCTTCTAACTGTTGTTTTAACGCAGCAAGATCATTTGCATTGCTCTGCCCAACAGACAAAGCCGTCTCTATCTCTTTCGACTTTCTAACAAAAGTTTGTACAATTTCTTCAAGAGCTTTTACTTTTTCCTCTAAAATCGCAAAAGCTTTTTTGCTTTCTTCTTTCGATAGTTCATCATTTTTCGTTGTTTTAAACTGTTGTGATGAAAAAGAAGACAACTCTGTTTTTAACGCATCGATTTCTTGAAAGACCCGCCTCAATTGTTCCTTTGTGTCTTCACCTTGACTTTTTGCGGCTTCAGCAATCTGCAAAGCTTTTTCTCCTCCAGCAGAATTTTCCACAAAAGGAGAAGGAAAAAAACCAGCCCATTGAAGCCCCATAAAAATTCCCAAAGCAATGAATCCTCCCAAAATCCCAGAAAGGGATAAGAAAAGCCAAGTTGTACTAGAGGGACTTTTATCCTGACCTTGCATATTCTGTTTTTCTCGCGCATGAGATTCTACAGAATTGTGGATTTTTTCCTCTGAATCATGGGGAACAGCTTCATGTTCAATAACTGGTTTCTTACGGCGCGTACCAGCATAATGTGGTTTAACTTTTGGTTTTGAAGAATCGACCATCTCTGTCACTTTTCGTGCACACTTTTTTTAATGATAAAATAATAAAATGAAAAAAGTTTTAAAAACGCAGCTTTTCTCAATAATATTTACAAGTATCGCCTTTAATAGACAAGTTTTTAAAAAAACATTTGCATTTTATACTCGAAAATACAGCTTTATTTTTTAATCAACGATATCATAAAATTCAAAGAAATAGAAAAAACAATTCTAAGAGAAATACTTTCCATCTTTTTCTGTTCATGGTACGCACGCAAGAAAGAAGCTTCAATATAAGGTTTTGTTTAAAATGCGTCTGCTGGGAATAGAAACAAGTTGTGATGAAACGGCAGCGGCTGTCATTGAATATAACAATGAATCAAACAGCCGAATTCTTTCCAATGTTGTTTGGAGTCAAATTGATCACCATGCACCTTACGGCGGTGTTGTTCCTGAAATTGCTGCTCGTGCCCATGTTGAAGTTCTTGATCATTTAATTCTGCAAGCACTAACAGAAGCAAATACAAAATTAAAAGATATTGATGGCATTGCAGCCACCAGTGGTCCTGGTTTGATAGGAGGATTGTTGGTAGGTGTTATGAGCGCAAAAGCACTCTCTCTTGCCACTGGCAAACCATTTATTGCGGTAAATCACTTAGAGGGACATGCTTTAACAGCTGTGTTAACGCACAACGTCAGCTTTCCTTATTTATTACTTTTAGTTTCAGGAGGTCATACACAAACAATCATTGTTCATGGAGTAGGCAACTACCAACGTTTAGGAACCACCATTGATGATGCATTAGGAGAAGCCTTTGATAAAACTGCAAAACTTTTAGGTCTTCCCTATCCTGGTGGACCAGCACTTGAAAAAGCAGCTTTATTTGGTGATAAAAATCGCATTCCCCTTCCACGACCTTTAAAAGGTGAAAAACGGTTAGATTTTTCTTTTTCCGGACTAAAAACTGCTGTTCGACAAGCCGCAACAGCCATAGCTCCCCTTACAGAAAATGATATTGCAGACATTGCTGCAAGTTTTCAAGCCGCCGTGACCGATACAGTACATGATCGTATTCACCTAGCCCTACAACACTTTGCCCACCAATATCCTCTCTCTCATGATCAAGAAAAGCGTTCTCCTGCTTTGGTTGTCGCAGGCGGTGTTGCCGCAAACCAAGCCATTCGCTCTACGTTGCAAGACCTTGCCCATCAACATGGTTTTGAATTTATAGCCCCTCCTCTTTCCTTGTGTACCGATAATGCTGCAATGATTGCTTTTGCCGGTGCACAAAAACTCGCACGAGGAGAAACAAGCTCTCTTGACATTGCACCCCGCTCACGCTGGCCATTAGATGAAAAAGCCGCACCCTTGATCGGGATGGGACGCCGTGGAACAAAAGCATAATAAAATTGACGTCCCACACACACCTTAAAGAACGAAGATTTCTACTCAATCCGGTTTATAGATAGCCCGAATTCTCTATCGAGCAGATTCCAACCTGCTTCCCATTCACACAATTCACTTAACCCAAAGCTCGACACGTAAACCTAAATATTCACCACATATTCTGAAAACCTTCATGTTTCAAAAAACTGCCTTATATCATTACATTTCAAATGACGGTATTTTACAGCATAATAAGCTCTACTCTCTCCCACGAAGCATAGATATGAATGCCATTCGTTGACCTCTTCATCTTTGACCATTCATTCGTTTCATTATCATTGTAATCTTAAAGCTTTTTAGAACCAATTTTCTTCATTTTTTCCCAAAAACTCTTATAGTGACCGCATTTCAAACCATAGCTGAAAAGATAAGAAAAGAGCAAAATACCTTTATACAACATGAAATATCAATGGAGCGCGTCTCTCTATTTTGAAACAAGAAAAAACAGATAATAGCCGTTCTTTACCCCATTTTAAAAATCATCGTTGATGGTATTACAAAGATACTTATAAAAATACATAACAGTCTATGAAAAAGGAGAACTCATGGCTTATTGGCTTTTTAAATCTGAACCCCATAAATGGTCATGGGAGATGCAAAAGAAAAAAGGAGTTAATGGCGAACAATGGGATGGTGTACGCAATTATCAAGCCCGTAATAATATGCGCGCTATGAAATATGGCGATAAAGGTTTTTTTTATCATTCAAATAAAGGTTTAGAAATTGTAGGAATTGTAGAAATATGTGCTGAAGCGCACCCTGATTCTACAAGCTCTGATCCACGCTGGGAATGTGTGGACATCCGTGCACTTTGTGACATGCCAACACCTGTTTCATTAAAACAAATTAAAGCCAATCCCAAACTAGCAAATATGGTGCTGGTCAAAGCCAGCCGCTTATCAGTGCAACCCGTAACAGAAGATGAATGGAAAGAAGTCTGTTTGATGGGCAACCTTAAGGAGGAAATGCTTTTATCTTAAAACAATAATTTTTTATTCATTAACTCATATAAAAAGATGCTTCATAGCGCAGAAGAATAAGCTCAACACATCCTTCTGTTGAGGTATTCTTATGCTAAATGCATAAATATGATATTTTTTATCCTGCACTCTTTCTCAATACAGTCTCCTTCCAAATTACACAAAAAGCCTCTTTATGATGCATCTTTTCGGCATTGCTAAAGGCAAAGCTTGCTCAACGATTATAATAAGCACCACCACGAACATAACACACAGCCCCCTTCACACACAAATGCAACAAAAAAACAAAACTGAACGTGGATAAAAACAATAAAAACGATCGTGAAGTTCTCCTAAACAGTGCATATGTGCTAGGTGTTGCACAATTCTCTTCACGCTTAAAAAACGCATCATATTGCGTGTTCATTGTTTTGCATGTTGGACGAGTGCGCCTCATGCCGCAGGATTCTCTCATTCCCAACCTGTTTATATTGAATCAATCAAAAGCTATTTGCTTGCACATTACAAGCGGAGAAAGTCCCATATGGATAAAAACCGTGAAAGAAAGGACTAAAAATTCCTCCTATGAATCGTCTCAAGTGCCAAGGACTATCCGCAACACCCACGAGCTGGCAAAGTGAATGATAGTGCTAGCTTGTTTCTCCATAAAGCGTAAAGATGATGACACTCAATAGCTAAAACACGTTCTAGAACATAAAAAACGCTTCCAACCAATACGTAAAATACTCTGCAGACGGAATACCTTCTTTTCAGCAAGCAACCATTAGAAATTATAAAAGTTTATTTTTTAGAAACGCTCTTTTTTAATTTTTCTCTTTTAATTTTTCTTGCATGAAATCTCATTTTTCATGAAACTATACCAATCAGTGCATCAACATGCCTATAAGGAACAACATGAACCACTATACTCTTTTAATCGTTGAAGATGATGATCTACGCCCCATTTTAGTAGAACAATTGCAAATGCATCAAGAGTTTAAAATTTTCCAAGCAAAAACAGCAGAAGCGGGAATGAAAATAATCCAAGAAGAAAATATTGATCTCACTATTTTGGGACTTCAACTTCCTGATCTTGATGGTTGCAAAGCAGTTAAACAATTACGCTCCCAAGGATTTCGTGCCCCCATTATCATGATAACGAATTATGATACAGACTGCGATAATATTTTAGATCTTGAAACAGGCGCCAATGATTATGTGACAAAACCCTTTCGCTTTGCGGTGTTATTAGCGAGAATTCGAGCACAGTTGCGCCAATATGAACAAAATGAAGACGCAACCTTTCATATTGGTCCCTATACTTTTAAACTAAGACAAAAACTTCTTCTTGATCAATGCAACAATAAAATCTGTCTCACAGAAAAAGAAGCAGCGATCCTTAAATGTCTCTATTATGCCAATGATAAAATTGTCAGCCGTGAAACATTGTTAGAACAAGTTTGGGGATATAATGAAAATATTGTCACCCATACTTTAGAAACCCACATCTATCGTTTGCGACAAAAAATCGAAAACGATCCCTCCAATGCACAAATTCTCATGACAGATCAAAATGGTTACCGTTTAAATCTTTAATTCGAGATTTACTGTTTCAAAAATAATTTTAATATCCTAAATGAAAACAGAAACGAGATGAAAAAAACTTCGCGTATAATTCAAATGCTATTACATAAAACTTACTCTTATCTGTACTCTTATAACAAAATATATAACATTATGAATAAAAAACGAAATATTCAACATGATAACCAGAAACAAAAATGCTTTCAAACCTCACGATATACTTTGTAACTTCTGTTTCACATACTTTTGTTCTTTCTAAAATTTTTAATATGTTCCGCATATAAATAATCGTGATATCTTTTAGCAACATTCTTGATCATAACTATCATCTTTAGATGAGTGCTATTTATGATTATTTTTTTCAGAAAAACCGCTCCACGCAATGCTTTATCTCATATTCACTAGCCTAAATTGAGAGATGTTTTTTATCTTTATAGTTTTCCTCCATTCTTTATGATTTTATCTCCTCTTAAGAGGTTGTATAATTAATGATATAACGCTAAATGTTTATCCTAACGATAAAGCCACTGAGCACCACCATCTTTACCCTTATAAAAGAACAAGCCGGCACCATCACACACTTTGTTAGATTTCAATGTTGCAGAGGAGCCCTTGACACTTGAGAGATGGTTCATAAGAAGCATTTTAATCCTTCCTTGTACAGTTTTTAACCACCATGAACCATATTATGCAAGATCCCTTGGACTCTGCTATTTTTATGCTTACGAAGATACCAGCATTTTTTCTCTTAAAATGTTTCCACTATTCATGAAATATGGTTCAGTATATAGATACTTGAGATTTTTTATTCACATGCCAATTCCACATATAATGTACAAAAGAATATTTTTTAATTGTAAATGCAAAAAATTGAAATAAGAGAATCCTTCTATATTTGCGGTTCTTATGCCAAAGGCAAAATGATTAATTATCTTTATAAATTAAAATATTTCGCACTTGTGGTGATAACGCAGGAATAAAAATACGTCGCGACTGACGACGCTGTACGAGCAAACCCTGATAAACACGTTTTTGTGCCTGACACATTAAGAGTCCACCAAAATAAGGCAAAAGATAGCGTGCAAATGGCTCATAAAAAAATGAGAACAACCGCGAAACATAACCCGTAGAGGGCATATAATGTACAATTTCTTGTATTGGCCCAGAAACAAAATTTGTTTTTTCGAACAAACGAGTAATTTGTTGCCGACTATAGGGTTCGCCATAACCAAAGGGCGTAGTAATATTGCGCGCCCAAAAGCCAGAGCGATTAGGTACAATAACGATCAAGTGGCCATTGGGTGCTAAAACACGCCATATTTCATTCAACGTTTCAAACGAATTTTCTGTATATTCTAATGCATGTACCAATAAAATACAGTCAACTGACGCATCAGGAAGTGGCAAATCTTCTTCAAAAACAAGCGCTGTAGCAACTTGCTCAGCACAAGGCCAAGGCGAAGCACCCTGAGAAGCTGGCATAAAAGCAAAACATTGTTGGGCACGTTCACGCAATGTAGAAAGATAAGGAAGCGCATAACCCAACCCCATAATCCGTTTATCCGTAAGATCAGGCCACCATAAATTCAATTGGTCACACAGCGTCTTTTGCACACGCAGCCCAAGTGCAGAAGCATAAAAATCTTTCAGCGTAACGATATCCAACTCAACATACCATGTAGAAACAAATTTCAAACATTACAGATTTTCATATACCAAACTTATATGGACTTCTGCTCTTTTTCCGCAATAGCGAACATTTTAATATTTCATATTTTAAACTTAAATGATCAAAAAATCAGTACAGCAGGATAATTATTGCCTTACAAGCACTTTAATCATTTTTTGGGAGATGAACTCCATAGAGGTTCTTCATACACTGTTTTTGACATCAATTAAGAAAAAAGCCAACATTGGTTAATTAAAATGAAGCAATCTTTCAAGATAGTTTTTTTCTTCTTCTGAAAGATGCTCTTTACCAAGACGTTTGCGAATTTCATCCAAAATCTGCCGCGTACGCATTTGATCACTTTCTTGTGGTAGTGCCTCACCTTCTTGTTCTTCATCTGTTTTTGAAGAAAGTGGACGTCCTAACGGATCTTTAGGACCAGAATCAGCATTTTGATCATCTCCCGTTTCTTTAAGTGTTTCGCGCATTTTTTTCAAAACATTTTGTGCACCTTGCCTCAAAGATTCCAAAGCATCAGACTGATTTTGTATAGATACCTGATGATTTCCATTATCAAGAGCATTTTCCGCAGAATTCATTTTTTCTTCTGCCCTTTTCAACGCGCCCCCTGTTTCAAATCCTTGTTCTGATAATTCTTTTTCTAATGTTGATAATTCAGACTGCAATTCAGCTTGACGTTTTTTTAAAGATTTTTTTTGTGTTTCTGGCACATCTTCTCCGCGTTTTTGTTCCATCTCTAACTGATGTGTTTCATTGAGAATTTCTTGCTGACGACGCATTAAATCTCCAAGCTGGTCCATCTTTTCTTTCATTTGTGCAGATTGGCTTTTTTCTCCCTCATTTTGATTGCCTTTTTGCACATGCAAATGATCAAGCGTCTGTTCAACTTCCGCCAAGAGTTGTTCAGCTGCTAAAGAAGAGCCCGTTTTAGCCATTTCCTCAATTAAATTTAGTTTTTCTTGTAATGTAGATTCAGAAAGATTAGGACTTTTTGAGCTTTTAGAATTTTTAGAAACTTGACTATCCGGTGCTTTTTCAGCCAAAGCATGAATATACTCATCCATAGCTTGACGTAAATCTGCCATAAGCCGTTCAATTTCTGCCGCTGAAGCACCATAACGCAGTGCATCACGTAAAGCAGCTTGTGCTTGTTTTAACTTTTTTTGCACGGATTCAAGCTGATTATCTTCAATACCCAAAGCAATTTGCCATAAATAATCCACCACATCGCGCAAATCCTCGTCTGTTTGTGCTAAAGAAAGTCTTGTCCACGCACTTTGTAGAACAATAAAATGCGATGCATTTTGCAACCCCTTTTCTGGACGCACAAGCAAAGCAGAAAGCATATCCAATACACGCTCTTTCACAGAAGCATCAAGAGCTAATAGACGACGCAATTCAACCACTGCGCGTGCAACAGGATTCGAAAAAACACGCTGTGGTAATATCATAACAAAAGTTTTGCTACGCCCTTTCTGCCCCGCACCATCTTCTGCCACCAAAGTAATTTTGACTTGCGAACCTGCCCATGGATGCGCTGATATATCTTGCACCATTCGCATTTTCCCCTTTCCACCACGCGGAAGAAGAAGCTCTATTTCCGGAGCATTATAAAGAGAAGAAGCACTTTTATTCTGAGGAAGAAAAGGCTCTATTTCAACAAAAGCCTTTGTCACACCATAATCATCATCCACCACATATCGTAACTCCAACGATCCCGTTAAAATCCTCCCTGGTTTTTCCAGCCAATGAATTGTCGGAAGCTTGTCCTTAATTATCTGCAAATGCCACTGCTGTTTTTTACGACGTGATGATACAAATAAATTTATTGAATGCTTTAAATGTGTTTCAAAATGAACGATTGGATCATTCAAAGCTGTTTGTTCCGTTTTCTCTAAAAACGAAACTTCCCTCCCATCTTCTACAGACTTTGCTTTTACTGTAATACCAGCTCCATTGACAACACGCACAACAACATTACTCCCTTCAGGGATTTCTAGTTGTGTTTTCTCATCTTTTGTCAAATAAATCGGTGCCACACCGGTATAAGCTGGGGGTGTTACCCAAGCATCAATCCGCATGAGTTTTTCATCAACGACAGGACGAAAATCAAAGGCATCAGCCAAACGCCCCCCTTGTGAACCAAAAGAAAAACTAAAAGCGCACACAAAAAGAAGAGCACACAAAGCCCTCAAAGCCAAAGGATCATAATCCGCACTATTAAGAGAGATAAATCCAGTTTTTAAATGGTATAATTGCTTTGCCATTCGGCGTTGATGTTCACGCCAAATAACAGCACTAAAATCTTCATCATTTTCAGAACATAAACGATCTGTCTGAATATTCAAAGGCTGGTGTCTAAGATCATTGACGCGTTCAAGGCGGCAATTTACTTCCCGCATTGTGGGAAACCGAAAACGAATAAGAAAAAACAAACTTGCCCCAGCACAAACAAGTATAACCCCAAGTAAGAGCAAATGTGACCAATAGCCCAAAATGCCAAAAAGTCCCAACCAGCTAAACGAACAAAAGAGACTAAGAACGAGGAAAAATGGCAACAACCGTACCCACATCCGTTCAAATGAAAGGATCCCCCACATCAAAATGCGCACACACAAAAGCTTCATTGCAAAACCTTTGATGTTTTTATTTTTCATAAACAAGCATTTATCCCCTTTTATCGTGGTGCATTAAGATCATAAACCCCATACAAAACAATTTCTAGAAAATAAATTGTTTCATCAAAGTTTAGTAAAAATAAGACCCAAAATATTTAATAATGCTCAATCTAATTTGGGCTCAATCCAATCTGGAATATGATCACAGCCTATCAATTGTGCATAATCAAGGCGTGGACGAATGACTGCATAACGTGTATCCTGAACCAAAACTTCCGGCACCAAAAGTCGACTATTATAAGTGCTTGCCATCACTGCGCCATAAGCCCCTGCTCCTGTTAACATCAAAACATCACCCGCTTTCAACACTGGTAAAGAACGTTCCAAGCCTAAATAATCACCAGTTTCACAAATGGGACCAACAATATCAGCATTAATCAGAGGGGCATCTACTGGTGTTTTTTTCACTGGCATTACATTTTGCCACGCATCATAAAGCGTTGGACGCATGAAGTCATTCATCGCCGCATCAACAATAACAAAATTTCGTCCTTCCCCCTTTTTTAAATACACAACCGATGTCACCAACACACCAGCCTCACCAACAATACTACGCCCAGGTTCTAAGATAATATTGATCCCTAAAGGCGCAATATGTTTCTTTACCAGTGCTGCATACTCAAAAGGAGAAGGTACTGGATGTTGCTCATAACCATAAGAAATACCAAGCCCGCCCCCAATATCGATATGGGTTATCGCATAACCATTATTCCATAATTGACGCACAAAATCTGCAACAATAACAAATGCATCTTCAAACGGTTTTAAATCACAAATTTGACTGCCAATATGGAGATCAACACCACACACATGAAGACCGGGCAATTGGGCTGCTTTTTTATATGCATCACCCGCCAAAGACAGTGGAATACCAAATTTATTCTCAGACTTACCTGTTGTAATTTTCTTGTGAGTCTTAGCATCCACATCAGGATTAATACGTAAAGAAATACGAGCCGTTTTTGAAAGCGCAGCAGCCCGCGCCGATAATTGTTCAAGTTCTGGCTCTGATTCAACGTTAAAACAATAAATATCTTGTGCAAGAGCAAAATCTATTTCTTTCACTGTTTTACCAACACCAGAATAAACAATATTCTGCGCAGGAATACCAACAGCAAGTGCACGCCGTAATTCCCCTTCTGAGACCACATCAGCTCCCGCTCCATTGTTAGCTAAAAGTTGTAAAACCGCTTGATTGGAATTCGCTTTAACCGCATAAGCAATTAAACTCGGCATATCATGAAATGCATTCTGATAATCTTTAAAATGTGCAACGATTGCGCTAGCTGAATAACAATAAAAAGGTGTTTCAACTTTCCGCGCAAGTTCCAAAAGCGAAAGACCTTCAGCGTGGAGCACACCTTGATGATAAGAAAAAAAACGCATAAAAATCCCTATTGTATTAACCGATCAAGAATAAAAGGTTTATCTGTTTTGCCTTGAGGAACAAAAGTTCCTTGTGAAGAATTCACTCCTGTTGAAGGAGGTAACTCTAATGACCCTTTACGCCCACACCCAACGATACCCAAGCCCCCCAAAAGGACAATCATCACCCCCTTTAATATAATTTTCATCTGTCCTCTTTCCTCATCTCGATCTCTTTTTTACCTTTAAAATACAATCACTCAAGCGTTCACGAGACGCTTTTTCCAATACGCAATTTGCCGAAAAACCTCTGAAGGCGCTGTTCCCCCAAAGCTTTTGCGACTTTCAACAGATTTTTCAACGGTCAAAACATCAAAAAGTGTCGCATTGATATCAGGACAAATTGCTTGAAGTTCATCTAATGATAAATCATGGAGGCGACACTGTTTTTTTTCTGCCAATGCCACAGCACACCCTGTGATGTGATGTGCTTCGCGAAAAGGAATCTCTGATTCGCGTACAAGCCAATCAGCAAAATCTGTAGCTGTTGCATACCCTAAATTCGCTGCTTGTTTCATGGCTTTTTTATTCACTTTCAAATCAGCAATCATCCCTGTCATTGCTGCTAGTGATAATTCCAAACTCAAAGCCCCATCAAACACATATTCTTTATCTTCTTGCATATCCTTTGAATAAGCAAGCGGTAATCCTTTCATCACCGTTAACAATCCCATAAGCGCACCATTCAATCGACCTGCTTTCGCTCGTACTAACTCTGCCGCATCAGGATTTCTCTTTTGTGGCATAATAGACGAACCCGTTGAAAAAGCATCTGATAAATGAATAAAACAAAACTGTTCACTTGACCAAAGAATTATTTCTTCTGCTAAACGTGAAAGATGTGTTGCACAAAGAGCGCCAGCGCTTAAAAATTCCAATGCAAAGTCACGATCTGAAACACTATCAATTGAATTGCGTGTAGGTTCGCGAAAGCCTAGCGCTTTTGCTGTCATAAAACGGTCAATTGGAAAGCCTGTCCCCGCTAAAGCAGCCGCTCCTAAAGGCGATTCATTCATTCGCTCAAGAGCATCACGCATCCGCGATAAATCTCGACCAAACATTTCAACATAAGCCATCATATAATGACCCAATGTTACGGGTTGAGCCAATTGTAAATGCGTAAAGCCTGGCATAAAGGTATCAACATGTTGTTCTGCGCGAATAAGTAATTGCTCTATCAATCCTTTTAAAGCTTGTGCTATCTTTTGCGTTGCTTCACGTACCCACAAGCGAAAATCAACAGCAACTTGATCATTGCGTGAACGCGCCGTATGCAAACGCCCAGCTACAGGACCTATCAATTCGCTCAGCCGCGCTTCAATATTCATATGAATATCTTCAAGCTTTCGTGAAAAAACAAATTTACCGTCTTCAATTTCTTGGCGAATAAGTTTCAAACCATGAACAATTTTTTCATAATCTGATTGTGAAATGATTTTCGTTTGCGCTAACATAGCTGCATGAGAAAGAGAACCTTCAATATCTTGTCGATAAAGTTTTTGATCAAAATCAATAGAAGCATTAATTTCTTCCATAATTGCAGCAGGGCCTGCCGCAAACCGACCACCCCACATTTGGTTCTTTAACTTCTCATCTGTCATATTCTGAAAACACCCATCCAAAGGACAAAATTATGATTTTTCAAATTTTCATCAGCAAAAAAAACAATAAAAAAAGGCAACTTTCCCTTGCATTCTTTATCATTGCATTGAGTTTATACGCAACCATAAACTACGATACCAAAAGAGAGTTTTTTCTTTTCAATTTCATTTCAGCAGCACAAGCACAAGAAATAAACATTAATAAAGCACGAGCAGAAAAAATGATGGCGATACGAAAAGCAGCAAAAGGCTTTTTTAGCCACATACGATTTGCTGATACGCCCTCAGATATGAATAAACTCTCTTTCAAGGATATTCTAGGAAAAGAGCACACACTCAGCGAATTTACTGGAAAACCAATGCTGGTCAATCTATGGGCTATTTGGTGTGCACCTTGCCGCACAGAAATGCCTGAACTTGCGCAATTAAAACGTGAATTAGGTGGAGAAAACTTTGATGTCATAGCTATTAATATCGATAAAACTGCTTCTCCTGAAAAAATTCAGCAATTTTTACAGAATATTCATTCAGATAATTTGCTTTACTATCGCGATGAAACAATGGATATTTTCAACAATGTTAGAAAACAGGGGCTCGCTTTAGGACTCCCCATTACATTGCTCATTGATAAAGAGGGATATCTCATTGCTTCTTTCAATGGTGCAGCTCCATGGGCCAATGACGATGCCAAAGCACTTATAAAAGCAGTCATTAAAGAAGCCCTATAACTTTAATAACCGCGTCTTTTTAAACGTTGTATAACAAGATCCAGTGCTGACAAAAAAGCAGAACGGTCTTTACGAGAAAAAGGACGGGGACCACCTATTATACTGCCCTGTCCACGCAAATCTTCCATCAAATTGCGCATCGCCAAAGCCTGACCAATTGAATTTACATCAAAAATACGCCCCGTTGGCGAAAGACAAAAACCCCCAGCTTGCACAACCCGTGCTGCTAAAGGAATATCACTGGTAATAACGATACTTGCCTCATGCACATGTTCTACAATCCAATCATCAGCACCATTGAATTCACCAGCAACGACCACTCTTTCAATGAGTGCTTCATCTGGAAGGGACAAAGAACGATTTGCCACAACAAATGTCTTAAGCTGATAACGATTCATCACACGATAAACTTCATCTTTTACAGGACAAGCATCCGCATCAATCAACAAAGTGATAGCAGGCTTTATTGGGATATTCATACCTTGGCTTTCAAGCAATAATAAGCTCTTTCATTCATCTGAATGTTGCAAATCCTTGCGATAAAACATTATCGCCGCGTTTATTTCTCCTCCCAAAATAAAAATTGCACTCAATATGTAGAGAAAAATAATAGCAACCATAATAGATGCCAACCCTGCATAGGTAGAAATATAATCAAACATCGTTAAATATTGCGCAAAAGCGATAGAAGCCATAAACCATATAAACATTGTCACCACTATTCCTGGTAAAATATCTATAATTTTCCGCCGCCCTGCTGGAAGCCATTTATGAACAATCAAAAGACTGATAAACAAAATAACGATTGCAACTGTATAACGCCATACACGAATAACAGCAATATATTCAGTCATAAAAAAAGAATGATTTTGCATAATTTTGATCAACAAAGGCGCCAGAATCAATAAAAAACTAATCACAACAAGACCAACAGCTCCAAGGATTACAAAAAACAGACTTTGAAAACGACAAAATAACAAACTCCGTCGATCAGTAACACGGTAAGCTTTATTTAAAGCCGTACGCAAAGCCTCTATCCCATTAGAAGCAAAATAAGCCGCTCCAATGACAGAAAGCGTCAGCACACCTCCTCGATGAATAGTTAAAACATTGACAATTTCCTGAGATAAAGGCTCTGCAATAACATCAGGCAATAACTGCACCAGTGCTTTAATTTTTTGCGGTGTATAGGTAAAAGCCCCTAGAAAACGAGCAAACGATGTTCCAAAAATAAAAAAAGGGAAAAATGCTAAAAGCCCCGATAGCGCAACATGGCTTGCAAAAGCACTCCCATTATCACGCCAATAATGACTTACTGCGTCACCCAAAATACGATAGCTATACCAAAAGATATTTTTTAACAAAACTCAATACTTTCTGGTAAAACTCTTCCTCAGTCTATTTCAAGTTTTATAAAAATCATCAAAACTCTGCAAATAAACATTTTGCAATGTTGCAATATAAAGGTCAATAATCAATACGGTCAAGCCCGACTTTATACCAAAACAAAAACAATAACCCACTCTATGAAGTTCTACAACGACCTCATTTTTTTGTTACTTCTACAGATCAGTAACCTCTTCTGTACATCATATGCCCTATAGAGAGCTAAGCAAGATGATCGTGCACACATAAAACCTTTTGAAGTCATGATTATCTGTATCGGAGCAATCGCCCCTCCTTTTTATTGCAATCTATGACTGAATAAAGAAAAAACTTCTTATCGATTTCTAGAAAAAACCAACGAAATTCAACAAAACCCCCTTGCTTTTATTCACCCTTTTTTAGAAACACTCTGACGTCCAAAATCAGGAGCATCAATTTCCTGTCCAGCATCAATAATATTGCGACGTACAGCACGCGTACGTGTAAAAAAGTTAAACAGTGTCTCACCATCTCCTAAATGAATTGCCCGTTCTAAAAAAGCAAGCCCCTCACTAAAACGGCTCAACATTTCTAAAATAGCATCCTTATTATGCAAACAAATATCTCGCCACATAACGGGATCAGAAGATGCTAAACGCGTAAAATCACGAAAACCAGAAGCGGAATAAGCAATCACTTCCGAATTTGTTACTTTTTCTAAATCACTCGCTGTCCCAACAGTATTATACGCAATCAAATGGGGTAAATGTGAAACAATAGCCAAAACAAGATCATGATGCTTAGGTTCCATCTTTTCGACACGCGCACCACAAGCTTCCCAAAACGCTGTTAATTGTGCGACAGCAGCAGCATCGCTATCCGCAAAAGGCGTTAAAATACACCAACGATTCATAAATAAATCAGCAAAACCAGCATCCGGTCCTGAATATTCCGTTCCAGCAATTGGATGCCCTGGAATAAAATGAACCGTTTTTGGCAATAAAGGTGCCATTTCCGCAATAACCAACGCTTTCGTAGAACCAACATCACTCACAATCGCTCCAAGTTTTAAATGATCACGAATAGTTTTTGCCACTTCTGCACTAGCTCCAACAGGAACAGAAAGAATAACCAAATCTGCTCCTTCAACAGCTTTTGCATTATCTGTCGTATAAAAATCCCCAAGCTCCAATTCACGCGCTCTTTTCAGGGTTTCTGGACGACGTGTTGCAATAGAAATCTGAGCCGCAAGATTTTTCTTTTTAATCACTCTTGCTAAAGAAGACCCAATCAGACCGATCCCAATGAGTGCTATTTTTTCAAACTGAATATGGAGCATCTTTCACCTTCAAAGATTCTTTGCAAATGGCAATAAAGACAATTGTAAAATCACAATTTTCTTGTTTGTTTGTTCAAGAGTTATGCGTAAAACATTAAAAAATGACAACTAGGGAATAAAGAATAACGCAGTTTACCAATTATCACCTGCGCAAGCTGACAACAGATCAATTTACCTAGAAAACACATAAAAAATAAATGACGAGAAATCTAACATCACGCTCTAAAACTCCCTCTTAATTACTGATCAAAGCGCATCACCGAAACAAAATAAAATGCACTCTCAATTAGGATAACAACGACTCTACATAAAATCCCATCAGTTTACTTTATCTTACTAATTTACTCACAAAAAAACACATCAAAAGCGTAAGCGGACACTAACTCTTCTCCAATTATCCCGATACGTTCATTAATTTGTACATTAGACCTATATAAAAACGTATTACGCCTCCACCTACAACATCAACATAAGTTTCGCGAATATTGAAAACACCGTAAAACAACGCATACCAAAAGATACCATTTAAAACATTTTTCTCTCCCGATTCCGGATACCATAAATCAAATAAATATGAGAAAAACACGCCCTCTCAATAAAGAAAAAGTTTGGATAACAAAAACACTGAACATCCCTTTAATGGAATCACAACCCTCGCGTAAAATAGAACGCCCTAAATAGAATAGATTTGGATTACAAATTCATGCGTTTGTTTTAAAAAGGCATCTCGCTCCTCAGCCTATCTCACGACAATGTTCGTAAATATTATAACTATAAATCCATTAAGCACGACCCTCTTTACACTTAATAAAACACTATTATTATATTTTCCTACCCCCAATGTTGCAAAAAACCTTGGAATTTTAGAGCATTCATAAGAGGCATTTTTAGTGCTTTCTTGCACAGTTTTTATCCACACGCCCCCACTTATGACGTGTAAAAGACATTGTTCTGATTGATTCAATATAAAAAATAATAAATTATTAATAATAAACAATGGCTAGCTTTGTTTATGAGACACATTCATTGCTAAGATAATCATCTCTGTATCAAACATAAAAGTTTCCCCATAGGTGCTGTCGTTTTCATCATAATCTATTTTGACCTTCTCCTCATCCCACGAAGATTCTTAATTCATACAGATCTGCACACCGTTCATTTTCTTGTCTAAAAGATTCCTCTGGCTCACTATTTTATGTGATTCAATTAATCTATAGTATATTGATTTATAAAAATAATAATTTTTTTCAATTTGAATCATAACTTCGAATACTGTAAAATTCTTCCATCACAAACCCTCTTATCAATTAAAATCTCTTTTCTACACGTCACAAGAAGACATGTGAGCAAAATGATGAAAAACGCTCTCTAATGCTAAAAACTGTAGCAACATTAGAGGCTAGCAAAGTATATAATGAGTGTCGACTTGCACTTTTATTAAGCGTAAAGATAGAGTTGCTCTATGGGTTTTATATTCTTCACAAGGAACTTTACTTCTACACCATTCATAAACACCGCCGCGAAATAGATATGACGCGCATTAAAAAATATTTCTAAGAAAGCGTATGAATCTACCATACAAGTGTCTTCTGTTGTTTGAGATACTCTGTTTTACATGGGGGTGTTACTCCATTAAGACTCTATGAACCAACCTAATATTCACCAAATATCCACACAAAAAAACATCGAATACATAAAATTTGATATGAGCCTCGTATCACTACTCTAAAAAACAGTACTTTACGATACAACAAAATAATAAAACTGTTTCAAAATGGCCTTTTGAAAATAAACTATTTCTTTTGAAGAAAAATTTCTATCAAGCTTTCAAGCTCCTAAAATGCATCCTCAAAAATACAAGTTCCACCAACCTCTACTTGATAGCATAACAGTTTTAATTGCTGAAAATGCCTCTGTGGTATACCAAAAATAAAAAATCATTATATTTCTAGTCTGTTAAGCTGCCATCTGGCGTCGTGCAATAATTGTAAGCCCTAACAAAACTTGACGAATGATAGCTTCGCCCAAAAGTGGATTTTTACGACTGTCTAAAACAGCACTCTGAATTCTTTCCATTGCATAAGAAATTTGTTCTAATTTCCAATATTTTAAAGCTTGTTCAACGATCTTTTTCCGTTGAAAAAAAATGGGAGGACGAGCTTCAGAAACCACCGTAAAAGGCGATTTTCCTTCAACCTCTACCTGATAACGCAATAGCTGTAATTGCTGAAAATGCCTTTGAGCTGTACTCAAAATTAAAAAAAGTGCCCCATGCACTGCTGCATGTCGATTAAAATGCACTTCAAAGCCTGATATATCGCCCAATAAAAGAGCATCAATGACTTCATCTTGAGAAAGAGCACTGACATCGCTTACAACAGCTTTCACATCTTCAAGAGTAACGTGAGCATTTGCAGCGTAAAGACAAAGCTTTTCTAATTCACCTCGTGATACAAGGCGATCCGCCCCTAAACATTCATGCAACCATCTACGTGCATCTAAAGAAAGAGTCTTCTTAAACTGTCCTAAAACCTCATCAATCAAACCGTCAAGAGAACGCATATCATCGGCAAAACAGGGCAAAGCCATCGCTTTTGATGCCGTTTCAACAGCATTGCGCAACCCTGTTCCTTTTTTTAAATCCCCTGCCTCAATGAGAATAAAACAAGCTTCTGGTGGCTTCTCAATTAAAAGTTTTAAAGCAGCAAGAAAACCTTTTTGGTTAGCAGCATTAGAGATCCATATCAAACGATCTCCCCCAAAAAGCGATAACGTACGCGCTTCATTTTCCAAACGTGCAGGATCTTTATCAATTTCAGCAGCATCCAAACGAATTGTCGAAAATGGATCTTCTATTGCTACCCGTGTAAGTTTTGCAAAACATTGTGCACGCTCACAAATAAGACCACGATCTGGCCCATAAATGAGAACAATAGGAAAAGCACGTGAAAAACGCATTAGAAACTGATCAACTTCATGTGCTTTTTTCTGAGCCACACTATTAATCCATTAACAGTTCATCATCATCAAGAACTTCCCCGCGAACTTTCTGAAACATGCCAATTAAATCATTGACATTCAAGCCCTTACGCTCTTCATGACAGACATCCAAAATCACTTTTCCACCATGCAACATCAAGGTGCGATCGCCATAATCAAGAGCCTGACGCATAGAATGAGTCACCATGATAGTCGTTAATTTTTTCTCTTCAACGATTTTTTCAGTCAACCGCATCACAAAATCAGCCATTCCAGGATCAAGTGCTGAGGTATGTTCATCAAGCAATAAAACATCCGCATGTGCTAATGTTGCCATCACAAGACAAACTGCTTGGCGTTGCCCACCTGATAAACTATCCATAGGATTATGAATATATGCTTCAAGACCAATGCCTAATTGAGCAATTTTCTCTCGAAAAAATTGCCGTTTCTCATAATTTAACGCCGCACGCAAACCACGACGACTTCCTCGAAGAGCAGCAAGAGCCAAATTTTCTTCAATTGTTAAAGAACCACAACTTCCCTCTAACGAATCTTGAAAAACACAAGCAATTTTTCCAGCGCGTTCACTGACTGATTGCCTAGAAACATTTTGTCCATTGATAACCACTTTCCCTGTTGAAGGAAGCGTTGCACCCGCTAAAACACTGAGCAAAGTTGATTTACCAGCACCATTTGAACCAATAACCGTAACAAAACTACCCTGATCAATTTTCAGGTTAATATCAATTAAAGCCTGTTTTTCCAAAGGTGTTTGCGGTTTAAATGTGACCCCAACATGAAAAAATTCAATCACGTTTACGCCTCCTCCAATAGCGTGGCACAATAAGGGTTAAAATAACCAACAGTGAAGTAATCAACTGAAGATCTGTCGACGTATCAATACCAATTCCATTTGCTTCAAATGCAAATTGCACCGCCACACGATAAAGCACAGACCCTACAATACAGCTGATTATAATCCAAAAAATATTGCGCGTACGAAAGAGAGTTTCACCGATAATCACGGCTGCCAATCCAAAAACAATTGTTCCAATTCCACCGGTAATATCTGTTGCAATCGCAGTTTGAATATAAAGAGAACCACCAAGTGCCACACACGCATTGGAAAGCCCCATTCCAAAATATATCAATGCTGATGTATGAACACCTTGCGCCGTCGCCATGCGTGGATTAGCTCCCATTGCACGCATAGCAAGACCAATTTCACTTTCCAAAAAGCGCCAAATCAAAAACGCCATAACGAGCAACACAATACCAACGAAAAGAGGACGCACAAAAATATCAGACAAACCAAACAGATTATAAAAGGGCGTTAACGCAGTATCAGCAAGAGCTAAATTAACATTAGACCCTCCCATAATTCCCATAATACGAAGATTAACCGTATAAAGTGCCGACATTGTTAAAATAGAAGCTAAAAGATTCAAAATGCCAAAACGCAAATTCAACATAGCCGTTAATAAACCAGCCACCATACCTGCACAAAAAGCACATGCCATAGCTGTCCATGCATTGAAACCCAAGAGAATCAAAACACCACAGACACAGGAACCAAGAAGAAACGATCCATCAACTGTTAAATCAGGAAAATCTAAAACCCGAAATGAAAGATAAACCCCTATAGCAACAAACGCATAAATAAGGCCTAATTCCACAGCACCAGAAAACGCAAATATATTCATGTAAAAACAATCTCCATGAAAACTTAACGTATTTTTATAGGATCAACACTTTGATCAATAAAAGTTATTGAATCACTTTTGTTGCACGGTCAATAACTGCCTGCGGAATAACAATCCCTGCTTTTTGGGCTGCTTTCAAATCAATTCGAATGTCATTATTAGCTGCCTGTACAACATCAATATCACCAGGTTTTTCACCCTTTAGAATACGCACGACCAATTTTCCAGCATCAACCCCTACATCATAGAAATTCACACCTTGCGTCATAAAAGGCCCGCGCCCGATAGTATTAGCATCAACAGTAAATACAGGCATATTGGCTTCCTCTGAGACCTTTATTGCACCTTCTAAAACAGATAAAATCGTATTATCAGCAGGAACAAAAATAATATCGACCTTACCGATTAAAGCGCGTGTTGCTGCCTGCACATCTGAAGGCTTTGGTGCCGATGAGGGAATAATTTCAATTCCAGCTTTTTTTGCTACATCCTTTAACGTTTTAAGTGTCGAAACAGAATTTGCCTCAGAAGCATTATAAAGATAACCAATTTTTTTCAAATCTGGTTTTACTTCTTGTAAAAGTCTAACACTTTCTGCAACATCTATACGATCAGAACTCCCCGTCATATTACCGCCAGGTTTGGTAAGTGAAGAAACGATTTTAGCTCCGATAGGATCAGAAATCGCTGCAAAGACGATAGGAATTGTTTTTGTTGCCGCAAGCATCGTTTGTGCTGAAGGCGTGGTAATTGCTACAATAACATCTGGTTTATCACCAACAAATTTACGTGCAATTTGCGTTGCTGTTGAAATATTACCCTGCGCTGATAAAAAGGTAAGTTGAAAATTTTCACCTTGCTTATAACCATTTGCTGCAAGCACATCTTCTACACCTTTACGAACAGCATCCGCAGCAGGATGAACCATAATTTGCGTTATTGCAACTTTAACGTGTTTAACTTGGTCATCGGCCTTTGCAACACTGTTCATCATAAAAACAGTTGCAATGATAATCCCTAATATATTTATTCTCTTCAACATTATATTCCACCCCTCTCCATGCAAAAATTAAAAAAGGAATAATTTATTACTGAAGAATTTTCTAAAATCAATCTTTATTTCATTTTATTTAAACATGGACAAAATAAATCAAACTAAAATGATATTTTTTTGTTGCAATTCGTAGAAGCCTACGCCATACAGACAAGACATATATCGAATCGGTAAGCGGGTGTAGCTCAGGGGTAGAGCACAACCTTGCCAAGGTTGGGGTCGTGGGTTCGAATCCCATCGCCCGCTCCATTGAATTTTGTATTTGTTCGTTCTTGTATGGAGTTATAGCTTGTCATCGGTTGTTGTAGCTGTATGTAGCTTGCCAGCAGGTTTTGTATATTTTTCCACTCGGTTCTGTATCAATTTACTTTTTTCAAAGTTTTTCTAAGAGTCGTAATTTCTTGTGAAGCATCTATTGGATTGGGGCTTAGATCTAAGATAATAATTTTTAACTTAGACGGATTTTTTTACAGCCCCCGTATAAAAGATTAATTAGAAATGATGAACAATAACAAGAAAAACAAATGTTAAACAAATCAAAAATTGACTTATCATTAGAGAATAATTTTTGTTCAAAAGTACATTTTTTACCAAAATTGTGCCCTAAAATGAAGGTTGTTGATTTTTCAAATGGCGTGTCTTCTATTAATTCAACATTTGCTTCAGATACATTCAATATTATCTCTGCTAAAAATTTACAAGAAACTATACCGGTAGAGCAGGCAAAATCTATAATCGCTTCCTTGTAATGCGCAGAAACTACCTTTAGCTTGGTGGGGTGGACCTCATTCGTCTCATTATAAAGTGAATGAAGTTCTCTTATCTATTGGCTTAGAGCATGTTGAAACAGAGGTAGGCATGGCAGCTTTAGCGCAAAATATAGACTCACATGTTACTTCTATGCCGGATAACTTCAAAATCAAGGAAGTTGAATCACTTCAAGATTTTAGAGATTATGGAAATGTTATGGCATCAGTCTTCGAACCTTTTGTTGAAGAAGCAGTTATATTTTATGAAACAATAGGCCGTTGTTATAAATAAAGACTCTGATGTAGAGATGTTCGTTGGTTATATAAATAATAATCCTGTAGCAATATGTTTTTGTATTAAAGCAGATGGAGTTGGTGGAGTGTATGATATTGTCACCAATCCAGATTTTCAGAAAAGAGGTGTCGGGATATTCATGACAAAAATTGCTATTGAACATTTAAAAAGAAAGAAATGTCATGTTATTGGTATACAAGCCTCTCACGAGGGAATTGGCATTTATAAAAAATTGGGTTTTACAAACTTTGGTGAATTTAAAATTTATTCCAATAAACACATGATCATTGAGTGATGAATTCTTTTTTGCTCATCAACTAAAAGAATTTATTATTTTCAGCAGAGCTCAAATATGATCAAGCAATCGATAAAACCAAGGAAGCTTGGCCAATCCCCTTTACTACTGATAGTTGAAAAGCTAAAATCATTACAAATATAATTGTTTTAAATGACTCACTCAAATTTTCTTATTTTCTTACTTTGTCTTAAATAAAGATATCTATCACAAATCTAAGTTGAATAAGTGTAAATTTTTTATATGATCAATAATCTACTGTTTGTTACTGATAATTATGAAGAACTCAAAAGCAAATATTTAGAACGACAGTTGCATCATAGTTTGTTAGATGGTTGGTCTGTTAGTTAATTAATAGAAAAAATTTTTGCTTTATAAAATAACCAAAGGAGCTTAAAAAAACTTTCAAAGATCATTTAAAGATCCTTTATGTGTATTGTTTCTTTTTTATATCACAGTTGATGATGAGAAATCTCTCACGCTAATTGTATTATTTTTACACGAAATAAACTATTTTCACCTATTATGTAGAGTGAATTAAGTTTTTGGGATTTCTAGCACATCATTTGAAAGACAAAAGAAATTTTCCCTTGTACTTGTGCAAACAGCGTGGACATCATTTGGTAATCCTCTTGCTTGAACAAATTCTTATCCAGAATAATCTTCAACACAAAAATAAATTAATAACTTGATTTATAAAGATAATTTATCATTATTCATATTGAGCAAGCGTCTCAAATATCATAGGATTATCTCATTTCAAATCTCTATACATTAAAATCACTCACAATCATCTGCTCACGCATAACAGGCAAAATTGACGTATCGATAAAATTCACTTGAAGAAAGGAATAAAAACTCTTCTTCTGAACGCTCTGAAATACCAAAGATTATCGCAACATTGGGAGCTAAAATAGTATAGGGGGGGACCCCTTTCACCTTGAAAACGTAAAAATGGGAAGCATAATAGTTTTATACACTTCATAGAGGCTTTAGACCATTCACGAACATTATTATAAAATGGATGTGACACACCTTGAGAGAAATCTCTTTAAAATAAACATGTGAATTAACAATATAAGTGCATTCTATTTTACATGAGGAACATAACTTTAATCAAGATAAGGTAACATAAGGTGTTGAAACCGTCATAGCGCACAATAAAATCAGACCATTTTAAATGTTTAATGGTAACATCTGCTAAACAACAGAATAAAAATTCAATTTTGAAAAGATTAAACCATACGCTACAGGTCTATTGAAACTCCGATTGTACGATCGACTATCTTCTCGCTAAAATTTAATCACTATAAATATAAAAACCTTAAAACCCGCTCTAAATGCGTGAAAGTTTCTAGATCTTGCTGTATTAAATATTGAAACTCCTCATGGCTACTCATCTGAAACGCCAATAATTCCATAAAGCAGTTCCATAAAAAGGATAATGACGTTGTAATATCCGAAAAAAATTTACCACATCACCTGAAAGATCATTGATAATTCCATCAGAAAGTATCAATTTCTATTTAGAAAACCCTATCCATGCCGACAAAAAACTCTGTAAATGTTAGATATCTTCAATAATTTTGATAACGATTTTGGCTCATCCTGTTTTGCCACCAATATAAGAAACAGCAAATATAGTGGGATCAGACAGCTTTAATATTGGTCTTTCCCTCTATCCTTTTTTCTATCAAATCCTGATTTTACAATTCCTTTCTCTCTCTTTTTTTATACTCAAAATTGCCTCTGAAACAGGATAGATTAATCGTAAAAAATATATAAAAGAAACAAATTATAACATTTTTTTCTCATCCTTCTTAATACAAAATAACTGTTAAGCTACAATGCGCTAACACTTATAGTCATAAGTCCAAAACAGCATATAATGACGAAACAAATTCATAGAGTGAAGATTTTTCACTATCAATTGTTGTATTAATCTTTCCATAATGCATAAAAATGATGAAGCGGCCCTCGCCCTTTCCCTACTTTTAAAGCATTTGAAGCAGTTAAAGCGCCATGCAAATAATCTTTTGCTTGTTTAACAGCGCAATCCAAAGGTTGGGTAGGTAACAGAGCTGCAATGGCAGCAGAAATGGTACACCCTGTCCCATGATCATGAGTGGTTGAAAGACGAGAGGCTTCAAGTATAACAAGGTTTTCACAATCACAATAAAGATCTGGACTAGAACAATCGTAATTTTCTGTACTATTTCTGGTAAGCGTATTCAAATGTCCCCCTTTTAACAAAACTGCATGACACCCTAGCGCCAAAAGTCGTGGAGCATATTGATACATAGTCTCTAAAGACCATTGCACTTCACCTCCCAATAACAGTGCAGCTTCAGGCAAATTTGGCGTGATCAAAGTTGACATCGGCACAAGAACATCACGCATAATTTCAATTGCATCAGACTTTAAAAGAACATCACCACTTTTTGCAACCATAACCGGATCAAAAACAATGAAACGCGCTTTATGATAAGCAAGACGTTCTGCAATAACCTGTGCAATCTGAGCATTTGCAACCATACCAATTTTAACGGCATCAACATGGATATCCTCAAAAACAGAATCAATTTGATCTGCAACAAAAGAAGCATCTAATGCCTGAAAAGAACGCACACCCTGAGTATTTTGTGCAACAACAGCTGTAACCACACTCATACCATAAGTTTTCATAGCTGAAAAAACCTTCAAATCCGCCTGCATTCCAGCGCCACCAGAAGGATCTGTTCCCGCAATAGATAAAATCCGTGGAATAAAAAGTTTATCTTTTTGTAATTCCATCAACCTCTTTCCTTCTGTTTTTAAATATCGGAAAATGAGTTACCGAAAAATAGATGCTTGAAAAAATATAAAGAAGATGTTTTCTCATGTGAATTATATTATATACGAAGTCTTCTTATAGATATAAAATGGAAAATGTAGTGCTTATCCTTCGTTCTATTCTTTTTACGTTCGCTTTTTATACAACAACTTTCATACAAATGATTCTTTACGCTCCCGTTTATTTTTTAATGCCCCGCAAAAAGGCATGGATTGTCCCTAAAACATGGGCGCGCGTTACTCTCTTTTTGCAAAAATACATCGCAGGCACAAGTTATGAGATTGAAGGTTTAGAAAATCTTCCCAAAGGACCCTACATCATTGCTCCAAAGCATCAATCGGCTTGGGAAACTTTCAGTCTTGTTCCCTATTTTGATGATCCCACTCTCATTTTAAAACGTGAATTGATGTGGATTCCATTGTTTGGCTGGTATATGGCAAAAACGCAAATTATCCCCATTAACCGCACAACACCCATCAAAGCCTTAAAAATGATTATACAAAAAGCAAAAGAGAAAGTAAAACAAGGGCGCCAAATCTTGATTTTTCCCGAAGGAACACGCCGACAACCCGGTCAAGAACCAGATTATAAGTCAGGAATTGTCGCGCTCTATAATGAATTAGGACTTCAAGTTGTTCCTATTGCACATAATGCGGGTTTATATTGGCCACGCAATAATTTTCGCCGCTATCCTGGAACAATTCGTGTCCGTATTCTTCCCCCGATAGAGGCTGGTTTAAGCAAACGTGATTTTCTAGATCAACTTGTCCAAAAAACTGAAAAAGCGTGTGATGAACTGCTTCTCTTAGCAGCTCAAGATCCTACCCCTCCTCCTATGCCACCATACGCTGTTCAGAAACTTCAAAAACTAAATCATCATGAAACAATGCACTGATTGATAAGAATAATGCATCACTTTGTATATTGAGCGGAGTATAGGGAACAAAAATATAAGAAAGATACTTCAAACTTTCTAATTCAAAATTATAAAACACATGTACATGATAAGAAATAATCAATGTGTAAATTTTTTTGAAAAAGAATTCTTCCTCTCTTTAAAATCATTTAAATAACATACATCTCATTGATTTATAAGGATATTTTAGCGTTATTCAACTTGAATGAGAACCCTGAATACCGTAAGATTTTCTCATTTCAAATCTACTCTAGGTTGAATCAATTAGAATTATTTTCTTGCACATTACAAACGGGGATACCTCGTGTGAATAAAACGATACAAGAAAAGATTAAAATACTTTTTACGAACCGTCTCAAATACCAAGGGCTGTCCTAATAGGAAAGCAAGAAAAATGTATGATTATGCAGATTCGTTCCTTCCTAAGAAACATCAATCCCCCAAGAATCTGAAATCTTGTACAATCTTCATTATTTAAAAAGTATTTCTTGAGATACTTAAGTCATCAAACCAAATTCAAGGGGAAAATAAAAATGAGTGTTGTTTTTTATCCCACATACACAACGGATACAGCAATTAACCATCTTTCCTCCCTATCCTAGACTTAAAAGCTTTGTGTGCTACATTAAAACAATTCTAAATAACGAATAAGAGGGAACTAGATTTAAATTAATGCAACGTCTCTTCTATAATTTATTTTTTTCTGTGATTTTGAGTTTATCCAGCGCTGTTGCTCTAGCGCAGCCTTTTATTTCTGTTGATGTTACAACGAGGCGTATCTTAAAACATAATCAAGCTTTTGAGCGTTGGTATCCTGCTTCCTTGACAAAATTAATGACCGCTTATGTTATTTTTCGTGCCATGAGCCGAGGGGAAGTTTCACCAAACAAACATATCACCATCAGCGAATACGCCGCAAAAGCTCCCTCATATCGTTCAGGCTATAAAGCTGGTTCTGTACTCACACTTGATACAGCCTTAAGTATTACCATGGTTAAATCTACCAATGATTTAGCCATTGCCATGAGTGAAGCTATTGCGGGTTCACAGAAAGATTTTGTACGTAAAATGAATAGCGAAGCTAAACGTTTAGGCATGTTTGGCACCCATTTTGCGAACGCAAGTGGTTTACCAGATCCTCAAAACTACTCCACGGCACGCGATATTGCTCTTTTAGCCGTTCAAATACGTCGAGAATTTCCACAATATGCTCATTATTTTTCTATTCCAGCCATTGATTTTGGTAATAATCGAAAAATCCAACATAATTCAAACAACCTCATTGGCCGTTTTTATGGGATAGACGGTATGAAAACAGGCTTTATTTGTGCCTCTGGTTTTAATCTTGTTGCCTCAGCCACCCGCAATAAACGTACAATTATTGCTGTCATTCTAGGTGCTAACAACATAAGTGAAAGAGAAGAAAAAGCTGCACAACTTCTTGAAACAGGATTTTTGCACCAAGGAACCCCCCAATTAACACTAGCAACATTAAAACCTTATGGGAGCAACATAACACAAGCCAACAATATGAGACAACAAACATGCACACCTGAAGCCATAAAAATGCATGCAAATTCATATGATGATCAAGGAAATATTATTCTCACCTCACCTTTTATCACTGCTCCACCTTCTTTTTCTCATCCTTTATCAGTACATCTCATTCGTACGCCACAAACACCTAAAATGACAGTAAAACCACTAAGAAAACCCTATATTCCGTATAAAAGGCACGCAAACCATTCTATAAAAAGTCATAAATCATAATCTAAAATTAATTATAATACTTTGATTTATAATGATAATTAATTATTTTGTACCTTATGTCAGAACCACAAGTATTGTAAGATTCTCTCATTTCAAATCTGTATTTGTTGAAGCAATAAAAACCAGTTTCTTGCCACCACAAGGTGGATGAACATGTAGATAAAATAATTAAAACAAAGAATAAAAATTCTTCCTATAAGTCCTTTCAATAACTAAGAATTATCGTAACATTGACGCTAAAAAGTGTATGATATACCCACGTGCACCTACCTTTATAAGCGTAAAGATAGTGGTACAATGGATTTCATGGGGGATTAACCATTATATCCCTCACGGACACCATTATAAATTGGTTAGACATACTGAGATATATTTTTTAAAAACAAAACTATGATTGATGATTAACATGAAAATAAAGCGCATCCCCCTCACGCTTATTACAGGTTTTTTAGGCTCTGGCAAAACAACTTTGCTCAACCGTATGCTACAAGACCCTCTTTTAACAGAATGTGCTGTTATCATCAATGAATTCGGCGAAATCAGTATTGACCACCTTCTGGTTGAAAAAACGACAGAAGGAATTATTGAGCTTGCCAATGGCTGCTTATGCTGCAATTTACGCAGTGATCTCATCGACACATTAATTGATTTAATAAATCGCGTTCAGACAGGACAGATCAAACAACTCCATCATATTATCATTGAAAC
The DNA here is from genome assembly GCF_042194905.1 of Bartonella sp. CL63NXGY. NCBI lineage: Bacteria > Pseudomonadati > Pseudomonadota > Alphaproteobacteria > Hyphomicrobiales > Bartonellaceae > Bartonella > Bartonella sp. CL63NXGY. The sequence continues at coordinate 253,458 of NZ_JBHINK010000001.1, read as the reverse complement.
CACAGGGATGGCTGATCCCGCCCCTATTTTACAAATACTTTTAAGCCACCCGTTGTTTATTCAAACATTGTCCATAAATGCTGTTCTTGCAACATTTGATACATTAAGCCCGCTTTCCATATGTGAGCGCTATCCTGAAATATATAAACAATTAATATTTGCTGATAAAATCATTCTCACCAAAACAGATCTTAGAGACCCACAAACGCTTTCAGATACACTCCTTAGCACACTTAAAACAATGAATCCTACAGCACAAATCATTGACGCCCATTCTGAAGATTTCTGTTCAAATCTATTAATAAATAACACATTATGGGATGAAAAAGTAGAAAATACAAAACTTAAACAAAATCTTACGACTACCCCGCATGATCATACCCCCCATAAAACCATTCGTACCTTTTCACTAAACTGTGAGGGTCCTGTTGATTACGGCACAATTGAAGCCTTTTTAGATCTCCTACAAGAGCGTTATGGTACAAAATTATTACGTATTAAAGCAATTATCGCATTGCGTGATGACCCTTATCGCCCACTCGTATTACATGGCGTACAAACATTTTTTCACCCTCCCATAAGATTGCCAGCATGGCCAAAAGGAATAAAACAAACACGTTTCGTCATCATTGCCGATGGTGTTGAAAAAGAAGCTATACAAAAACTCCTCAATGCTTTTTTTAATAAACCAGCAATAGATACTGCAGACAAAACAGCTCTCTTAGAAAATCCTCTGGTCATTCCAGGAATAAAATTTTAATTTTTTCTCCTCTTCAATGATATAGCATTAAATTCATTGACACCACCATCTTTATGTTTTTAAAGGAGCAAACCGGCACATCATTACACACTTTGCTAATTCCCAATGTTGAAATAGCTCTTGGCACTTGAGACGGTTTGTAAAAAGCATTTTAGTCTTTCTTGTACAATTTCACCCACGCAGCAATCCTCGCTTGTAATGTGCAAGCAAATGGTTTTAATTTATTCAACATGCAACAGCTTTGAAATGTGGAATCTTACGGTATTCAGGGTTCTAATTCAAGTTGAATAACACTAAATTATCTTTATAATCAATATGTTATAAATTTATAAAAAACTTTCATAAATATTTCTATTCAAGTTTATTAACATAATGGAATAAAAAATAAGAAAATACACATTTTTAACAATGCTTTCTGCACAATAATGCCTCTCATAAAATTATTCGTACCTTTTCACTGAGCGGCAAAATCCCCATAGACTACCACAATTGAAACTTTTTAGCTCTCTTACAAAATCACATGCCGGAAAATGACTATCTATTAAAACACTCCAGCGCTAACATATTACCCTTATCTGTAAAATCGTCGCCCTCACACAAAATAGAATACCATTGTATCACGAATTCACGCACTCGTTTAAAAACATCGTCTCTCAATACGCATTATTCCTATTTCAAGACGCTACCCATAAATAATATAATACAAAATTCTCCATGAAATGTATAAGGCCCATTCTCCATCTTTACTCTATAAATATGTAAACTGATCGCCTCATACTTTTGCCAGTTAAAAATGTTTTGAAAAAACTTGGCACTTTAGAGTACTCATGAGAACTATCTGTACTCCTTTCTTTAAAAATTTTATTCACATGCCAATCCAATTTTATGGCGTGCAAAAAATGGTTTCGATTGATTCACCATAAACAAATTTTAAGATAAAAGGATCTTATGATATTTAGTCCCTAATTCAAACTGAAAAATTATAAACTATCATTATAAATCAAATTGTTATGATAAAAATTTTCAATATCCATCAATCTGTAAACAGATTGTTTTCTCTCTAAATGCGCTTCATCTGCAAACCACTTCATGTGATTCATTTCACAGACAGATTGGCCAAATTCTTGGTTCTAAAATATTCTGCTCAACTCTATATTTATTCAAGCTAATTGAAATCAAAATCCCTGTTAAGAAAAAACCAAAATCAGACAGAGGCAATATCGCATTTTAAAATATGTGAATGTATCTTATATAACAGCACGACAAGACAATATTTTACAGCATAAAAGAATAAAACTCTTTGAAAGAAATAAAAAGAGAGGCACATTCCATGTTAACTTACTCTTCACTAAAAACGAAGATTGACACCAGTGCCGATGTGCAAACAATCCAACTTCTTTGAGAAAATTCCTCTTGGCTTCCCACTTCATCTGATTTACTTACATAAGGCTCTATGAAAAAACTCTGCGCTTTAAAATATTGACTACTCACTTAAACACCTTATGTGCAAAGTTTTTGCATATCCTGTATCGCCATTATTAAGTGATAGTGTTACAGTGCAATAGAATACAATAACACTCACGGCATTCGAGAAACTGAAGTTTTATCAATATCGCGATTAAAAACGTAACGTTTTCCATAAACCTCAACAGTTGGAGGTTGACGATTTTTTTCAAAAAAATCATAACCTTTCTTAAGCATAACCCAGAATTGATAATGAGGATCCTTGCTATGACGTGACATATTATCCTCGGTCATGCGGAAAGGAAAAGCCTGTAACTGAAACTCTCTTTGTCCTCCTTTAAAAGCATCCCGTGCAAACGCATAAATCTGAGCCATGTTCTTATCACTCATAGAATAACAACCTGCGGAAAAGCAAGAACCATGCACCATAAGATTGCTTCCTGTGCGACCATTTTCTTGATCATAAAGGTTAGGAAATCCTATATTAAAAGAAAGATAATATTTTGAATAAGGATTCATTTGGTTTGCGCTAATAGTATAAAAACCCTCTGGTGTCTGAAGATCCCCTTCTTTATATTTAGGTCCAAGCTTACCAGACCATTTGCAAATGCCATAGCGAGCAACCAAGATAAAAGGTCCTGAACGAGATTGCTTCCAAACTTCAGCAAGATTTTCTTCCTTGAAAAATCGCATTACAATTGGTGCATAAGGATCAATATCGTACAAAGCCATTCTATTCTGGATTTCTTGCGGCAACGGCTGCTCAACCTTAGCACGAATAGAAGCTGGTAATCTTCCTTCACACGCCGTCAATATTCCCATTACAAACAACATGCACACAGCGAGGAATCTGCTAAATGTCATCGAATAAAACTCCAATCCAACACCCCTCACAAAAATAACCTATGTTAGAGATCGACCAATTTGAAGATATTTTTCCCTTCGCTCTTGTTTAAGGGCTTCCCCATCTTTTCCAGCCATAGCTTTTAAAGCCTCTGAAATAACATCACCCGTTGCATCAATGGCAATCTCTTTGCCACGATGTGCTCCCCCTAAAGGTTCCGAAATAATGCCATCAATAATCTTTAAGCGATACAAATCTTGAGCGGTAATACGCATATTCATTGCAGCATCTTTCGCACGAGCTGGATCACGCCATAAAATAGAAGCTGCTCCTTCTGGTGAAATAACAGAGTAAATTGCGTGCTCCAACATATAAACTTTATTGGCAGCCGCGATTGCTATCGCCCCTCCAGAACCGCCTTCTCCAATAACAACGGAAACTACAGGAACTTTCAAACGCAAAGTTGTAGCTGTTGATTGGGCAATTGCTTCTGCCTGCCCCCGTTCTTCAGCACTCACACCAGGATAAGCGCCTGCCGTATCAACAAAAGTGAGAAGTGGCAAACCAAAACGATCAGCCATTTCCATAATACGTACAGCTTTACGATAGCCTTCTGGACGTGCAGAACCAAAATTATAGCGCAAACGTGTTTGCGTGTCATAACCTTTCTCTTGACCGATATAAGCAACGGCCTCACCTTTAAAGCGTGCAAACCCCGCTTGAATAGCCTCATCTTCAGCAAACTTGCGATCTCCGGCCAAAGGCGTAACGTCACTCAATAGGCGTTTAGAATAGTCCATAAAATGGGGACGATCAGGATGACGAGCGACTTGTGTTTTTTGCCACGGCGATAATTTTTTATAAATATCGCGCAACGCTGTTTGGGAACGCGTTTCAAGGCGAGCAATCTCATCGCTCATATTAAGACTGCCTTTTTCCTGAGAAATTTTTTTTAATTCAAGAATTTTCCCATCAAGATCAGCAACTGGTTTTTCAAAATCAAGATAATTATACATTTGTGTCAACTCATTCAGTGTCACTTATACACTTATAATTTGCTTTATAAAGTCTTTTTCAAAAACATCACCTTTTCTTTAACGAGCCTTTTGCTCATCGGCAAGTGGATGATGCTCATTGACTAAACGATAAAGTCCCTCTTCCAACACATGGGTATAAATCTGAGTAGTAGCAATATCAGAGTGACCTAACAAATGTTGAACGGCACGCAAATCAGCACCATTTTGCAAAAGATGACTAGCAAAAGCATGACGCAACACATGGGGAGAAAAGCTATCACTTTCTATTCCTGCTCTTCTAGCGAGATTTTTCAACTCCCGCGCAACGACTTGACGAGCAATATATCCTGTCTCGGAATGCGCGGGAAAAAGATAAGAACTCGTAGCACCCTTTCCCTGATCACGCAAGTTTAACCACTGTGAAAGAACTTGGCATGCTTTTTTTGATAACAGCACCATTCGTTCTTTTTTGCCCTTACCACGAACCAAAACGCTGTACTCCTTCCTTCGAACAGACTGAACCGGCAGACTCACCAACTCACTGATGCGTAATCCCGTTGCATACAGCATTTCAATCAATAGCTGAAGACGCAGTGCACGGAAATACTCTTTGGACCCATAATCTGCTTGATTGACTTCTAACTGTGCCAAATCAAGCAATTTTATCACTGCATCTTCACTCATGATTTTGGGCAAAGGACGCCCCTGACGAGGTGCATCAATATCATGAGAGGGATCATCTGCTCTCAACCCTTCAGCATAAAGAAATTGATAAAACTGTCGCAAAGTCGATAAACGGCGCGCTTGCGACGATGCCGCAAAACCAAAAGTATGCATAAGCGACAAAAGGGTAATTAAATCTTCTTTTTGTGCTGAAAAAAGCGAAACAGAGTGTGAAGACAATTCGTCTTGTGCCCACTGCAAATCATGCTGATAAGCCGCAAGTGTATGAGGTGAAGCCCCTCTCTCCGCGCTCATCATCTCAAGAAAATGATCTATCACAGCACCACTTTTCATTTCATTGATTCACTTCCGTAGAAAGATTCCATGAATCCAAGGGAACATCAATGTACATATCCACAGTTACTGGTTCAACCCAAACCACAAGAGCACCCATTATAATGAAAAAAACAGAAAACAAAATGAAAAGAATCATCAAAAATCTAGTCAATGTTGGCATAAGACAATAACCTACCCAAAAATATTCTATCTCGTATAATGCCTCACAAAGATTAACAGGAATTGACTTTAAGATGGATAAATGCCGAAATAAAGTTATGAAAAGCAATCGACCAAAACGAATCCCCATAACACAAATAAAGAATCAGCTCTTATCGTCCCTTGATAAAAGAGCACTTGTCCTTGTTGGCCTTATGGGGGCAGGCAAATCAGTGATCGGAAAACGCGTCGCCACCATGCTTCGTTTACCCTTTTATGATTCTGACCAAGAAATTGAAAAAGCTGCACAAATGACAATCACGGAACTCTTTGAAATTTATGGTGAATCCGAATTTCGTGCTCTTGAACAGCGTGTTATTCTAAACCTCATGAAAAAAAGTCCCCTTATTTTAGCAACAGGTGGTGGTGCCTACATAAATGAAAATATCCGAAAAGCCATTCAAAAAAATGGTATATCTATATGGCTAAAAGTCGATCTTGATATCCTCATGCAACGTGTCTCAAAGCACCCGACACGTCCCCTGCTTAAAACAGCCAATCCTAAAGAAACCATGCAAAAACTCATGGAACAGCGTTATCCTATCTATGAAAAGGCAAACTTAACAATTAACAGTCATAAAGAAAGCCGTCATACCGTAGCACAAAATGTTATACGATCCGTACAGCACTACCTATACACAGAAATTAACAATAGGGATAACCAGCATGCAAACCAAAACCGTCACTGTTAAACTGGACAAACACTGTTACGATATCATCATTGGTCCGGGTCTGATTACACAAGCTGCTTCACAGATTAAACATGCTCTTAACAAAAAAGATCCTTATCCAACGCGCTTTGCACTTGTTACAGATACAAATGTTGCTTCCCTTCATTTGGAGATATTGCAAGCAGAATTAACAAAAAATAAAATTCATACTGTCCCTATTATTGTAGAAGCGGGAGAACAATCAAAATCATTTTCAACCCTGCAAGTTGTCATCGATCAAATTCTTGCTGCGCGTTTAGAAAGAGGCGACTGTGTTATTGCTTTTGGCGGTGGTGTCATTGGCGATCTAGCAGGATTTGCGGCAAGTATAATCCGCCGTGGTATGAACTTCATTCAAATGCCCACAACGCTTCTTGCACAAATTGATTCCTCTGTTGGTGGAAAAACGGGCATCAACAGCCGATATGGCAAAAATCTTATTGGTGCTTTTTTTCAACCGCAATGCGTTATTGCTGACACCTGTGTCCTTGATACCCTATCACTGCGTGAATTTCGTGCTGGTTACGCGGAAATGGTCAAATATGGACTCATTAACCAGCCTGATTTTTTTGAATGGCTTGAAAAAAATGGACAAGAAGTCTTTTCTAATGGCCCTATGCGAACAGAAGCCATTGTCCGCTCATGCCAATTTAAAGCTGCCATTGTAGCACGTGACGAACACGAAACAGGAGAGCGCGCACTCTTAAATCTCGGCCATACATTTGGACACATGCTTGAAACAGCAACCGCTTATGACTCAAAGCGTTTAATTCACGGTGAAGCTGTAGCAATTGGAATGATTCTAGCGCATCAATTTTCTGCTCAATTAAATTTAATAAGCCCCACGCTTACACAACGCATTGAAGCACACCTTAAAGCAATAGGATTACCTACACAATTAAAGGATATCCCAGGGTGTCTACCAGATGCTGAAACTTTAATGACTCTCATTGCCCAAGATAAAAAAGTTTTACAAAATAATTTGACCTTCATCTTAACGCGCGGACTTGGCCAATCATTTATTGCAAAAAATGTTTCACCAGATGCAGTTTTATCCTTTTTGGAACAAAAATTAACAGAAATTCGTTAATTCATATTGAATATAATTGATTCGTTTTTATACTTCTATTAAAGATTAAATATGATGATGTCTGCGTAGCTCAGTAGGATAGAGCACAGGATTCCTAAAGAAATTGGGCACTTTGAGGAGAAATCCTCAAAGTGAATCTGCTCAAATTCGGGGAAAGCTTCATGGGCGACTATATGCCAATCCCGAGCCAAGTCTCTCTTCAAATGAGAGAAAGGTGTAGAGACTGAACGGGCAGCACCTAAAGAGCAAAAGCTTCAAGGTGAAGAGACAGTCCAGACCACAAACAGCCGATAAGGCTGGCGGTGAAAATCGAAGTGGTATGAATCCTGGGGTCGCAGGTTCGAATCCTGCCGTAGACACCATCGTATCAGTCAAATTATTCTTTGTGCACAATATTAGGAATATAGGGAAGCATCATGAAAAAAACTTTGCACATTTTAGGATTTTTCACCGCTTTAAGTTTATCACTCTTCAGCTCAAACAATAGCTTAGCTGGTTCTTTAATCATTGAAGTACCAGACAATCCAGAGCCCAAAACAGAGATCATTACCTATCAGTGTGATACTGAAACAGGTAAAGAGCGCGTTGAGGCAGTCTATCTTAATGCTGACAATATTTCGTTGGTTGATTTCAAATGGAACGGTGATCGTGTCATTGCTGCTAATGTCATCGCTGCGACAGGAGCAAAATTTGCAGGAGCTCAGTATATCTGGTGGGAGAAGAACAAAGAAGTCACGCTTTATGACCTTGCTCAGGATCCAGAAGAAAAAAAACCTATCCTCTGTAAAGATGAGTCAACATTATTATTTTAAATAACACGGGAAATATTATGAAAAAAATTTCTTTTACTAAACAATTTTTCATTACTTTAAGTGTGTTCCTCCTCGGTTCAATTAATGCATTAGCAAGTTCTTTAGTCATTAAAGTACCAGATGATCCAGAACCAACAACAGAGACCGTCTCCTATCAATGCGATATGGGAACAAGCAAAGAGCATGTTGAAGCAACTTATCATAATGCTGGCAATATTGCGCTTGTTGATTTAAAATGGAACGGTAAGCGCATCGTTGGTTCTAATGTAATTGCCGCTTCTGGAGGAAAATATGTGGGTGGTCAATACATTTGGTGGATAACTAAAAATGAAGCCATATTTTACGATCTTATTAATGATCCAAAAGAAGAAAAGCCCATCCACTGTGTAGAAGAAAAAAGCACAGAATAAGGAAGGTTCTTACATTTCAAGAACCGCGCTGGCTCTCATCTCTTGATGTTCCTTCTGATGTGGGTAACTTTTCCTCCGTCTGGTGTAATAAAAGAGCCAGCGGTTTTTCTGACTGTTCTTCTGAATGATGTCGATAAGCTGCTGTATGTGAAAGCAACATAGAAGCTATCGGCGCTGTTAAAAACAAAAAAAACATCAGCAACGCTTCATGAAAAACAAAATAATGGTCCACAAATATTGAATAAAGAAATGAAGAAATAAGAATACTACCAACGCCCCAACTCGTACATACTGAAAGCATATGCAAACGCTTATAAAAATTGGAAAAACGCACCAAACCTATTGTTGCGATCAATGTCAGTCCCGACCCTAATATTAAGAAAATCGTGATAGCAATAGCAACCACAAGCGATACATCATCTTTCATTCAATAATCTCCCCTCGCATGAGAAATTTCGCCAAAGCAATACTCGAGACTGGACCCAACAACCCAATAATGAGAGCTGCGACAAAATAAATGGTTGTTCCAGAACGAATATCGAATGTAAGAAACAAAAGAATAGTGGTTATATAAAGGGCATCCAAACCAACAATTCTATCCTGTGCCCGTGGACCACGAATCAACCGAAACAGCGCGAAAATCACCGCTAAACTTAAAAAAAACTGTGAAAAGAAAAGCCCCCAATAAAGAATCACCATACTCATAAAAAAATCTCCAAAAGCAATTGCTCATACCGTTGTTTGATCAACTGTTTGTAATCATATCCATTTTTTAAATTTAAGACATGAAGCAAAAGTTCACCCTTTTTACTATTATAGGCAACCCAAGCAGTTCCAGGGGTTGCCGAAAGGATGCATGCTAAAATAGCCAAAGCAGTGCGATTATGAAGCAGAAGAGGTACTACAATAAAACCAGATTTCTGCTCTCGAGACCTTTTTGTTAAAACAAACCAAGCCACCGAAACATTTGAGAATATAGAATCTATAAATACTCGAAAAACGAGACGAAAAACCGCACTCCAGCTTTTAATAACAGCCTTCTCTGGCTCCAGAAGCCGTATCATCCAACCACAAAACAAAGCGGTTAAAATCCCTAAAAGCAATTGCCCTAAACTAAAACCATTTAAAATAAGCCACATAAGGACAATGCCACCACTGAAAAAAGGGGAAGTATAAAAACGATTCATTTACTCATCTCCCTATTTTCGAGAGAAAAATCCGTTAAAACGCTCCCAATATAGTTTTGAGGTTCATACAAAGTCTTAGCGGTTTCAGACATATAATGACTAACAGGACTGGCTACAATTGTTATAAGAAAACACAAGGCAAGAAGAACGGCAATAGGTGCAAATTCTATCACCTGCACACGGGGAACGCGACCTTCAAGAGAAATCCAAAAAGTTCGGATACCCGTTCGTGTCAGTGCAATCAAAGCTGCAAATCCAGAGAGGGTGACAAAAACTACAAAAAGCCAATCTTGGTAAACCGGAAGAGAGGCAAAAAAATCCTCTCTACTATGGTTTAAAATTGCCATGAACATCATAAGTTTAGCAACAAAACCAGAAAAAGGTGGCAATCCAATAATCAAAATGGCACAGATACCAAAACAAGCCCCAAGAATTGCCAAGGTTACAGGGAAATATGTGCCAACTTCATCTTCTTCCTCCTCTTCATCGTCGCCATAAACCTCCATTGTGACAGCAAGAACATTAGCAGCCACATCTTGACAGCGCTCAACCAACTCTACCAAAAGAAAAAAAGCTCCCAGTGCTAAAGTTGAAGAAACAATATAAAAAAGTGCACCTGCTGTCAGTGCTGCATTGCCGATGCCGATCGCGGCCAACAATGTACCAGAAGAGACAAGGACACTATAAGCTGCCAAACGCACCAAAACTTGACTCGCCAATACCCCAATAAAACCAACAATCATAGTGGCAAGCCCACCATAAAACAAAACCGTATGACCAAAATGGTTAAAATATTCACTTTCAGGACTAAACCATAGCAACGTTAAACGTAAAATAATATAAATACCCACCTTGCTCAAAAGTGCAAAAGAAGCTCCAACGGGTGCTGCTACTGCACTGTAAGTTGGCACCAACCAAAAATTAAGCGGCCACATACCCGCTTTAAGCAAAAAAGCAATACCTAAAAGTGCAACACCTATTTCGAACAAAACAATATCTGTAGAAGATATATATTTTATTTTAACAGCCAAATCGGCCATATTAAGAGTACCAACGACTCCATAAATGAGCGCTATACCCACTAAAAAAAATAATGAAGCAACAAGATTAACCACGACATAATGCAACCCTGCGCGCACGCGTGTCTGACCAGAACCATGCAAAGCAAGCCCATAGGAAGCCGTTAACATAACTTCAAAAAACACAAATAAATTAAATAAATCGCCGGTCAAAAAAGCACCATTTATTCCCACCATAAAAAATTGCATTAGTGACTGAAAATGAGAACCAGCTTTGTACCAATGAGCCCGCGCAAAAACCAACACGCTAGTCACCAACAAGCTGGAAAGTAAAAGCATCATAGCGCTTAAGCGATCAAGGACTAAAACAATTCCAAAAGAAGACGGCCAATTACCAAGTCGATAAACATCGCAAGCCGGTGCTATTTCAAGAGTACGTATAATCAATAAAATGGCAGTAACGACCAACAGTCCCGCAGAAGAAAGACTGATGAATGATTTAAGTTTTGCACGACGTTCATCATAAAAAAGAAGAAGTGCTCCAGTGATTAACGGCAAAAGAATAGGCAAAATAAGGAGATGATGCACCCCTACTTCCATTATTGCACCTCACGTCCATCAACGTGATCAGAACCCGTTAAACCACGTGAAACCAACAAGATAACTAAAAATAAAGCTGTTGTTGCAAAACCAATCACAATCGCAGTTAACACCAAGGCTTGTGGGAGAGGATCGACATAATTAGCTGGATTAATAACAGTGGTAGGATCAACAATTGGAGCAGCATTACTACGCGGTCTACTCATTGAAAATATAAAAAGATTAACACCATAGGAGATCAAGGACAAACCAAGAATGACTTGAAAAGTACGTGGACGCAAAACAAGCCAAATACCTGATCCGACAAAAACACCAATACCCAAAGAAAGAACAATTTCCATTAATTTTCCTTCTCTTTTAAAATAGGTTTCTTACCGATTCGGTAACTCCGAATTGACTGGTGTGCAAGTGCAATTAAAATGAGAACAGTTGCTCCCAACACAAGAGAAAGTACACCAAAATCAAACAAAAAAGCAGATGTCATGGGAACTTTCCCAATTAACGGAAGATGAATATATCGAAAAAAGGATGTTAAAAAAGGATATCCAAAAAACCAAGAGCCCATCCCCGTTACAACTGACAACAATAAGCCAAAGCCTATCCAACGCAAAGGTAAAACTCTCAAATGCGTTTCCACCCACCGAATATCGCGTGCAAGATATTGTAAAATAAACCCTATCGCCAAAGTAATACCACCGACAAATCCACCTCCTGGCAGATCATGCCCTCGCATGAATAAATAAATAGCAAAAGCAATAATAATCGGAAAGAGCCAACCCATAATAACAGCAGGAACAGCTAAATAATTTAATACTGTATCTCCCACATTTCGATTAGGCTGTGCTATATCAAAGGCTTTCTGGATACGTTGTTGAAAAGGCGCATCAATACTCTCAGGCGCAGGACGAAAACGTCGTAAGAGGGCAAAAACAGTAAGGGAAACAACACCCAAAACCACAATTTCTCCCATGGTATCAAAACCACGGAAATCAACCAACAACACATTCACAACATTGCGACCACCAGCATCTGAGTAAGCATGCGTTAGAAAAAAATCAGAAATCGTTGTACCTTGAGGACGTGTCATCACTGCAAAAGAAAGCCATGCTACACCAGCACCTCCTACAAGGGATATGATGAAATCACGGAAACGACGCAAACGAATCCAAAAATGAACAGCAGCTGGCCCAGGATCATGCAAACGTTTAGGCAACCACCGTAAACCAAGCAATAATAAAACGACTGTAACAACCTCAACAACCAATTGTGTTATTGCTAAATCAGGAGCAGAAAGCCATAAAAAGGTTGCACAAGTCATCAAACCAGCTCCCCCTAAAAGCATAAGTGAAGCAAGACGATGAAACTTTGCTCGCCAAGCAACTAAAAGCGCACATAATCCGCCAACCAGCCAAAGAGCGAGAAAAGGAATATCAAGTGGAAAAAGCGGTAATGTCCCCACTGGAATGAAACCATCGCACCAAAGTAAAAGACCAACAAATGCAAAACAGACCCAAAAAATCCAATGCAACTGGATCTGCAAACGGCGTGTTGACAAAGCAGATTCCACCGCACGGGCCCATTTCCAAGAAATAATTACGAGAATGCGTTCAAAAATACGCGGTCCTTTTAAGTGACGGAAAAAAGGAGCCCCATCATCACAGGATAAAAAATAACGATGCCCGACAGCATAGAGCAATCCGCCCCCTAATAATGCAACAAAACTCATCACTAATGGAGTGTTAAACCCATGCCAAACAGCCAAACTATAAGGAATTGTCATTGGTCCTAAAACAGACACGACCGCATTATCTAAAATAGGTCCTATTGTTAAATTAGGGAAAATACCAACCGCTAAACAAATAAACACCAAAAGCTCCATTGGTAAACGCATAAAATGCGGTGGTTCATGGGGAGTCTTGGGTAAATTGTCAGGCTTTGGTCCTAAAAAAACACCGTGAATAAAGCGTATAGAATAAGTCACACTAAACAGACTAGCTAGCGTTGCCACATAAGGCGCAATCCAATCGAGCCATGATTCCATATGCGTTTCAACAGCTTCAGCAAAAAACATCTCTTTCGATAAAAAACCATTCAACAAAGGAACCCCAGCCATCGCTGCACTCGCAACTAAAGCAAGAGTTGCTGTAATAGGCATAGAACGATAAAGCCCTGACAGTTTACGCATATCACGTGTTCCTGTCTCATGATCAATAATGCCAGCAGCCATAAATAAAGAGGCCTTAAAAGTAGCATGATTGGCCATATGAAAGATCGCCGCAACACATGCAAGTGGACTACCAAGACTTAAAAGCGTTGTAATTAATCCAAGATGACTAATAGTCGAGTAAGCAAGCAGTCCTTTTAAGTCTTGCTGAAACATGGAAAAATAGGCACCTAGCAGCAATGTCGAGAGTCCTGAAAAGCCAACCAACCAAAACCAAGATTCTGTTCCAGAGAGCACAGGCCATAAACGAACAAGCAAAAACAATCCCGCTTTTACCATTGTTGCCGAATGCAAATAAGCCGATACGGGGGTTGGAGCAGCCATCGCGTTGGGTAGCCAAAAATGAAAGGGAAATTGCGCGCTTTTTGTTAACCCTCCCAATAAAATACAAATAAGGATAGGACTATAAAGAGAACTTGACCGGATCATATCTCCAGACTGTAGCACCTTATCCAAATCAAAACTGCCAACAGTATACCCAATCAATAAAACTCCAATAAAAAGGGCAAAGCCGCCAAAACCTGTGATCGTTAGAGCCATACGCGCACCCTCACGCGCACTTGCATTATGGTACCAATAGCCGATCAACAAAAAAGAAAAAATACTAGTGAGTTCCCAGAAAACAACCAAAAAGACGAGATTACCTGATAAAACTATTCCTATCATTGATCCCATAAAAGCCAAAAAAAAGGAAAAAAAACGAGGTACAGAATCCGCTGGATCCATGTAATAACGTGAATAAATGACAACAAGCAGCCCAATCCCTGTAATGAGCAAGCAAAAAAGCCACGATAAACCATCTATACGAAGAATCAAATCGCTTCCCCATTCTGGAAGCCAAGAAATATCTAAACGCACTATGTGGTTTCCGCGAACTTCCGGATAAAGCATTATTGTAAAAATAAGACAGAAAAGCGCGACAATCCCAGCAAACCAGGCTTCATTATTTTTTGCTGTCGAACGAAAAAAGCCAATGACAGCACTTCCACCAAAGGGAAGCAAGACGAGCAATACCAACATTGCTTCCCGTGTTGTCATTCTTTAAACTCCATTTTGCCTTAATATTTTGTCATCGACAAAAACTTATATTCTCACCCCCCATTCCACACTTAATGATAATAAGATTTAATAAAACTTAAAAGCATTTAAAATTTTAAAAAAAACAATGCTGGCATGAAAATACTGCGCACCACACAAGTCTTCTCTTTATTTTAAGAACAATAACGCCCACGACAAGAAGCAATTAAAATTTTATTTAATAATTTCTATCCTTTAAAAAAGCGTGATAAACACTGCTTACGCCCCCCATGAAAAGGCTGAAAACTATTATCATTTTTATTATAAGAGCGATAACGCGCAAGGCAAGATTCAATATGTTGTTTAAGCATCCATGGCTCTTTTTTTTCTAATTTTTCCGAAGAAGAAGTTAAAAACACTTTTTTAGCATCTGGTACAACTTTTAATGATGCGCCTTTTGTGCTTAAGTGCGGTGATGTAATAAATGCCACTTCAGGATACCACCAATTATCACTGTATTTACGATAACCACGCCGATAATGACGATAACCTTTAAAACCATTAAGTTCTCTACGCCCCGTAAAAATCAAAGGCACCGAACTATCTTGGAGAGAGGTCTGAGTAACCAGTTTGGCTTTAGCATCACTCCTATTTTGCCCCCAATTAACAAGAGTGGTTATTATAATGAAAAAACTGCTAACAAATACAAAAGCTAAAGCATAATATAATTTTTTTTTCATACTCATAACAAAAAACTCAACATAATAAACAACAGTAATTACAGAAAGCCTTTCTCTTGCTGGACAGAAACAGATTCTTTTCTTAAGATTCTTTTTTCTTGAGACATTCTGTTACTCTTTGTACTAAACGTTGATCTTGGCAATAAGATCCTACAAAAAAGAATGAATAAATAATGATAAAAACCCCCTACTATCTTATAGACAAATCGAAACTCATCAAAAACATGCAAACAATTTCTCGTTTACGGGAAATGTCCGGAGCTAAAATTTTACTTGCTTTGAAATGTTTTGCCACATGGAGTGTTTTTGATTTAATGTCTGAGTTCATGGATGGAACCACATCATCATCCCTTTATGAACTGCGTTTAGGAAGAGAAAAATTTGGCAAAGAAACCCATGCTTATTCAGTGGCTTGGGCAGATGATGAAATTGATGAAGCCTGTGGTTATGCAGATAAAATCATCTTTAATTCCATCCAACAGCTTCAACGCTTTTCTGATGCAACAAAAACCATTCAAAGAGGTTTAAGGTTAAACCCAGGAATGAGCGCATCAAATTTTGATCTTGCCAACCCCTCTCGCCCTTTTAGCCGCTTAGGAGAAACAAACCAAAGCGCTATCAAAGAAGTTCTGCCTCTTATCAACGGATTGATGATCCATAACAATTGTGAAAATGCTGACTTTAATCTTTTTAACCAAATGCTTGGGTATATGGAAGAAAAATTTGCAGAACTTTTTTCTGCTGTTGACTGGATAAGCCTTGGCGGCGGAATCCATTTTACGGCTGAAAATTATCCTCTAGAAGCTTTCGCAAAACGCTTAAAACAATTTTCTAAAACTCATGGTGTCACTCTTTTTCTAGAACCAGGAGAAGCTGCTATTACCAAAAGCACCACACTGGAAGTAAGCGTTCTTGACACATTGTATAATGAAAAAAAACTTGCCATCGTTGATAGCTCCATTGAAGCTCATATGCTTGATCTTTTAATTTATCGTGAGAATGCCAAATTAGAACCCAATCAAGGTCCACACGAAATTATGATTTGTGGAAAGTCTTGTCTTGCCGGCGATATTTTTGGAACATTTCAATTTCAAAAACCTCTTAAAATAGGCGATAGACTGTCTTTTCAGGATGCAGCAGGTTATACAATGGTCAAAAAAAACTGGTTTAATGGCGTTACAATGCCTGCTATTGTTCTCAAAGAGTGCGATGGTACATTAACACTTCAACGCCAATTCAGCTATAACGACTATCAGGAAAGCCTTTCATAAAGATAAACCATAAAAAACGTCATACAACAGTATTAAAAAGGAGATGGACCTACAATGAAAAAAAATGTTCTCATTATTGGTGCCGGAGGTGTTGCACAAGTTGTTGCGCATAAATGCGCTCAAAACAACGATATTCTTGGTGAAATTCATATTGCTTCACGAACACTCAAAAAATGTGAGGCCATCATTGCTTCTATTAAAGAAAAAAACACAATGAAAGAACAGGGTGTTCTCAAAAGCCATTCGCTCAATGCCATGAATGTAGAAGAAACTATAAAGCTCATCCAAAAGACCAAATGCGAAATTGTCATTAATGTTGGTTCTGCCTTTCTTAATATGTCTGTTCTTTCAGCTTGTATTGAAACCAAATGCGCTTATATCGATACCGCAATTCATGAAGACCCATTGAAAATTTGTGAAACACCTCCTTGGTATGGCAATTATGAATGGCCTCGACGTCAAGAATGTGAAAAAGCTGGTATAACCGCTATTTTAGGAGCAGGTTTTGACCCAGGTGTAGTGAATGCTTATGCTGCATTAGCGCGCGATGATTATTTTGATAAAATCACAGATATTGATATTATTGATATTAATGCCGGAAATCATGGGCGTTGGTTTGCTACAAATTTTGATCCAGAAATTAACTTCCGTGAATTTACAGGACAAGTATGGTCATGGCAAAATAAAAAATGGACTTCCAATAAAATGTTTGAAATCAGCCATGAATGGGATCTTCCCGTTGTGGGAAAACAAAAAGCCTATATGACAGGACATGATGAAATTCATTCACTTTCCAAAAATCTTGATGTAGAGAATGTCCGTTTCTGGATGGGATTTAGTGATCGTTATATCACTGTTTTTACGGTTCTAAAAAACCTCGGACTCTTATCCGAACAACCAATTAAAACGGCAGAAGGTCAAGAAGTCGTGCCCTTGAAAGTCGTGAAGGCCGTCTTACCCGACCCTTCCTCTCTCGCCCCAGACTACACAGGAAAAACCTGTATCGGAGATCTTATTAAAGGCGAAAAAGATGGAAACTCGAGAGAAATTTTTATCTATAATATAGCCGATCACAAACAAGCTTTTCATGAAACTGGGGCACAAGGCATTTCCTATACAGCTGGCGTACCAGCAGCCGCAACAGCTCTTCTTATTGCCACAGGCGAATGGGATGTTAAAACTATGGTCAATGTAGAAGAATTACCACCCCACCCTTTCCTTAAATATCTTGATCATATGGGGCTTCCCACTTTTATAAGAGAACAACAAGAGGATAAAAAATTACAATTTTAATACCTATAGAAAGCATATGCTTGATTTTTTAAGTTATCACAAAACTGCCCAATGAAAACAAACTTAATATTCTCGTGTAATTATGGTTTTCAAAAAAATTTTAGCTATTCGTTATATTTTGGCAACATTACGATTTCTTAACAACCTTAAAGAAGAGACATATCATCTTTTTAAGACATAGCAAGCAATGATCAAGAAAAGCAGAGAAGAAAAAACTAACTTAATCACACTGTATGACTTGTCATTATCATCAAAAAGATAGTGTCATAAACAAAAGATATAAAAATACCGCTTTTTTAAAGAAGAGCGGTATTTTGTAGAATATCCAATCCCTCCCCTCTTCATCTTAAATGACAAAGATCCTTAACCCACACCAATCATTAAACAATTCAATTTCTTTGGGTGAATTCCTCTTGGCTTCTCTCTTCATATGATTCATCATCATATATAAAACATTGATTTATAACAATAAAATATCATTTTCAACTTGATTTATAACGCTGAATACTGTAAGATTTTCTTATCACAAGCTCTCTCACATTGAAGCAATTAAAATCTTTTGTCTGCACATCACAAACAAAGCGAGCGTGTGAGGTAAAATGATAAAAGAACAGAATAAAAATTCTCTTATGAAAACTCTCAAATAATAAAGAGCTTTAGCAATATTGAGAACTGAAAAAGTGTATTATCAATGTCAGCGTGTACTTTTACTAAACATAAAGATGATGGTGCACAATAGGTCGTATAACAGTTTGAATGAATTTCATATATTTCAAGAGAAACTTTACAGCTATACCATTCACGAGCACCATTGCGAAGTAGATTTGGGCATTTTGAGAGATGTTTTCTTAACACAAAGCACGCAGATGGGCTCAGAATCCTATCTTAAATATTTTATAACAGTATAAAAACTACCCCATATATAAAACTTTACATAGACTAAACACCACCGCTCTAAACGATAGTGCACAACAGAATAATCAATCAAAACTGCACAACAGATATCTAAAACAGTAATTATCGAAAAGCATACAACAAATGGAACATTTTAATACAATTGGTTATATTCCTTTTTAAAGTTTTAAAATGTTGTTGCATGCTTCACTAATATTTTCCGCCTCATGTGCCTTTTTAAATGTACTTTTTAAAAGCTTTTTAAATATGAAGTGGTTTAGCAAATGTTGCCAAAGCTGCCTCACGCACGGCTTCTGATAAGGTAGGATGTGCATGGCAACAACGTCCCAGATCTTCTGATGAACCACCAAATTCCATTAAAACTGCAATTTCATGGATCATTTCACCAGCACCAAATCCAAGAATATGCCCCCCTAATACCCGATCTGTTTTTTTATCAGAAAGGATTTTAACGAACCCATCACTCTTTTGCATTGCACGTGCACGACCATTAGCCATAAAAGGAAATTTGCCAACATTATATTCAATACCAGCAGTTTTTAGCTCTTCTTCTGTCCTTCCTACACTCGCAATTTCCGGCTGTGTATAAACAACACTAGGAATAACATCAAAATTAACATGTCCTTTTTGACCTGCCAAAATTTCTGCCACAGCAACGCCTTCTTCCTCTGCTTTATGTGCTAACATTGGTCCTTTTACGACATCACCAATTGCATAAATTCCTGGAACATTCGTCTGCCAATGAGCATCAATTGCAATAAATCCGCGTTCATCTAACTGAACACCAGCCTCTTGTAAGCCAAGCCCCTCTGTATAGGGAGAACGTCCAGTAGCAATAAGCACAACATCAGCCTCTAAAGTTTCAGATTCACCACCTTTGACAGATTCAAAGCTCACCTGAGCAGTTGAGCCAGATTGTGTAACAGCTGTCACCTTTGCACCCGTTTTATATTCAATCCCCTGTTTTTCCATTAATTTCTGAAATTGCCGTGAAACTTCACCATCCATTGAGCCCAAAACTTTATTAAGATACTCAATAATGGTCACCTTAGCACCTAAACGGCTCCAAACTGATCCAAGTTCTGAACCAATGACACCAGCACCCACTACAATCATATGCGCTGGTACTTTTTCAAGTGAAAGAGCTCCCGTAGAAGAAACAATAGTCTTTTCATCAATTTCAACATTCACCCCTGGAATGCCTGAACTCTCTGAACCGGTAGCAATAATAATATTTTTTGTTTCAATTGTTTGTTTATTACCATCTCTGGCAATAACTTCCACATGACCCGCACTCAAAATTTTGGCTGTCCCAAAAAAAGTATCAACTTTATTTTTTTTCATCAAAAAAGAAACACCACTCGTATTGGCTGTTACCACAGCTTTCTTATGAACCATCATTTGTTCAAGGTTAAGCTTAGATTTACCAATAGAAATACCAAGCGTTTCAAAACCATGCTGGGTTTCAGAAAACACTTCTGAAGCATGCAACAACGCTTTAGAAGGAATACAACCAACGTTGAGACATGTTCCTCCTAATGTTGTACGCTTTTCAATAATCGCTACTTTAAGTCCCAGTTGTGCCGCCTTTATTGCTGCTACATAACCACCTGGACCCGCTCCGATCACAGCCACATCATAAGACATCCGTTTCTCCTTTCATCCTGAAAACTGTATTTTACAAATCAAGAACAAGGCGTTCCGGATCTTCTAAGCTTTCCTTAACACGCACAAGGAAAGTCACAGCTTCTTGCCCATCCACAATACGGTGATCATAAGAAAGCGCTAAATACATCATGGGACGAATCACAACTTGGCCCTCAACAACCATTGCTCGCTCTTTAATCGCATGCATTCCCAAAATACCAGATTGTGGTGCATTCAAAATCGGTGTTGACATCAACGATCCATACACACCACCATTGGTAATGGTAAAAGTTCCGCCCTGCATATCAGAAACGGCTAATTTTCCATCACGCGCAAGACGTCCCAAACGACCAATCTCTTTTTCAATCTCTGCCAATGACATTTGATCTGCATCTCGCACTACTGGAACAACAAGCCCTTTATCCGTTCCAACAGCAATTCCAACATTGACATAGTTTTTGTAAACAATATCTGTCCCATCAATCTCGGCATTAACAGCAGGAAGTTCTTTTAATGCATGACAAACAGCCTTGGTAAAAAACCCCATAAAACCAAGTTTAACACCATGTTTCTTTTCAAAAAGATCCTTATAACGCTTGCGCAAATCCATCACAGCTGACATATCAACCTCATTAAATGTGGTTAACATCGCTGCTACATTTTGTGCATCTTTAAGACGGCGAGCAATTGTTTGACGCAATTTCGTCATACGAACCCGCTCTTCACGTGTTTCTTGGACAGGAATTGCCGAAGAACTCGTCGCAGAAGAAGAGGGTGTAGGGGCATTTGTACTTTGTTTTAATCCACCAAGAACATCTTCTTTAAGAATTTGTCCACGTTTTCCAGAACCTGAAATATCGCTTTTTGCAACATTATTTTCAGCCATCAATTTTGCTGCTGAAGGAGAAGGAGGCATTGCACTGCTCAAAGCAGGCTTCTCCGATTCAGATGAAGCCGCTGGAACAAGCGTAGCAGAAGGTGAAAATGATTGGGAGACACCAGCTTCTCCAGCTTTCACCACTCCTAAAAGAGCATTTACTTCAACCGTATCGCCTTCTTTTGCAATGATTTCAGATAATTTCCCAGCAACAGGAGAAGGAACTTCAACGGTTACCTTATCAGTTTCTAATTCAACCAAAGGCTCATCCATAGCGACAGCTTCGCCAAGTTTTTTAAACCATTTGCCAACCGTTGCTTCGGTAACCGATTCGCCCAAAGTAGGAACACGAATTTCAGTAGTCATAATATTTTTCCATACATCAGAGTAGTAATAAATTAAGAACCTAACGCGTCTTTAAGAAACGCAGCCAGTTGTTCAAGGTGTTTCACCATTAACCCAGAGGCCGGTGACGCACTCGCAGGACGTCCTGCATAACGAGCACGTGAATATTGCGCATTAATATGCGTCAAAACCCATTCCAAATAAGGCTCAATAAATGACCAAGCCCCCATGTTTTTTGGTTCCTCTTGGCACCAAAAAACTTCCGCCTGCAAAAAGCGCGATAACACATTCACCAAAACTTTTGCAGGGAAAGGATAAAGCTGTTCAATACGAAGAAGATAAACATCATCAATACCCTTTTTTTCACGTTCTTCATAAAGGTCGTAATAAACCTTACCAGTACAAAGAACGACACGGCGAATTTTATTATCTTTTTGCAACTTAATGACAGAATCTTTGAGACATTCTGCATCATCAAGCAACACACGACAGAAACTTGTTTCTGGCCCCATTTCATTGAGAAGAGAAACCGCTCGCTTATGACGTAAGAGTGATTTCGGTGTCATCAAAATCAATGGCTTACGGAAATCACGCTTAATTTGTCGACGCAAAATATGAAAATAATTTGCAGGGGTTGTACAATTAGCAACCTGCATATTATCTTCCGCACAAAGTTGAAGAAATCGTTCTAAACGTGCAGAAGAATGCTCCGGCCCTTGCCCTTCAAAACCATGAGGCAATAAACACACAAGACCAGACATACGAAGCCACTTACGCTCCGCGGATGAAATAAATTGATCAAAAATGACCTGTGCACCATTAGAGAAATCACCAAATTGTGCTTCCCAAAGTGTTAATCCTCGTGGTTCAGCAAGAGAATATCCATATTCAAAACCAAGAACAGCTTCTTCAGAAAGCATAGAATTAACAACGTCATAAAGCGCTTGCCCCTTTTGTAAATGATTCAAAGGAATATAACGCGCCTCATTTTCTTGGTCATAAAGAACGGAATGACGTTGTGAAAAAGTTCCCCGCTCAACATCTTCACCGGAAAGACGAACCGGTGCACCTTCCAAACAAAGTGAACCAAAAGCTAAAGCTTCAGCGGTTGCCCAGTCAACACCCTCACCGGTTTCAAAAATTTTAGCACGATTATTTAAAAAACGTTGAATGGTTTTGTGAACGTGAAAATTCGCCGGAATTTCAACAATTTTCTGACCAATTTCCTTTAAAGTTTTTAATTCAACACCGGTTGCTCTAGAATGCTGCTCATCAGAACTACTAAAAGCTTTGAGTCCCGT
Source organism: Bartonella sp. CL63NXGY (assembly GCF_042194905.1). Classification (NCBI taxonomy): domain Bacteria; kingdom Pseudomonadati; phylum Pseudomonadota; class Alphaproteobacteria; order Hyphomicrobiales; family Bartonellaceae; genus Bartonella; species Bartonella sp. CL63NXGY. The sequence continues at coordinate 230,698 of NZ_JBHINK010000001.1, read as the reverse complement.
CCAGCTTCCATCAAGCCAATCAGCCTTATTAGGCTTATAAGAAGCACTCGCTTCAAGTTCACCTTCAAGCTTATCGCGCCATAATTTTTTTTGTTGCTCAATCTCTTCTGAAGAAATCATTCCTTCTGCTACCAATTGGTCACTATAAAGTTGAAGTGTTGTTTTATGATTACGAATTGCTTTATACATAAGCGGCTGCGTAAAGGAAGGTTCATCACCTTCATTATGCCCATAACGGCGATAACAAAACATATCAATAACCACTGGTTTATGGAAAATTTGGCGAAACTCTGTTGCTATTTTGGCAACAAAAACAACAGCCTCAGGATCATCACCATTCACATGGAAAATTGGTGCATCAATCATTTTTGCGACATCTGATGGATAAGGCGAAGAACGTGAAAAACGTGGAGATGTTGTAAAACCAATCTGGTTATTGATAATAACATGAAGTGAGCCTGCAACACGATAACCTTTAAGACCTGAAAGACCAAAAGTTTCTTGGATAACGCCTTGTCCTGCAAAAGCAGCATCACCATGAATAAGCAATGGCATCACTTTTGAACGCTCACTTAATGGGAGTAAATCAGTATGCGCAGGTCCCATAAGTTGATCTTGTTTAGCACGTGCTTTCCCCATAACAACCGGATCAACAATCTCAAGATGAGATGGATTAGCCAACAGCGATAAGTGAACTTTTTTACCATCAAAGTCCAGATCAGCGGTAGTTCCCAAATGATATTTGACATCACCGGATCCCTCCACATCATCAGGCTTATAAGATCCCCCTTTGAATTCATGAAAGATAGCCCTATGCGGTTTGGCAAGAACTTGTGAAAGAACATTTAAACGACCACGATGTGCCATTCCTAAAATAACTTCCTGCACCCCCAAAGCACTACCACATTTGATAATTTGTTCAAGAGCGGGAATCAGCGCCTCACCACCATCGAGTCCAAAACGCTTTGTACCTTTATATTTAGTGTCTAAAAACTGTTCGAATCCCTCTGCCTGAATAAGCTTATTCAGAATAGCTTTCTTGTCTTGTTGTGTGAAAGAATTTTTTTTATCTCGCCCTTCAATGCGTTCTTGAAGCCATGCTTTCTGAACTGGATCAGAAACATGCATATATTCCACACCGATTGTTGAACAATAGGTCCGATTGAGAATCTCAAGCATTTGCGGAATAGTTGCATATTCCAATCCTAAAACATTATCAATAAAAATGGGACGCTCGTAATCAGCTGGAGTAAAACCATAAGCTTCTGGAGAAAGTTCCTTATAATCTTCTTGTTTTTCGGCCAATTGAAGAGGGTCAAGCTGCGCATGAAGATGTCCCCGTTCTCGAAACGCACGAATCATCATAATTGCATGAACGGAATCACGTGTTGCACGAATAATATCTTGTTTACTGGAAGTTTTTCCCTTTTGTGCAGCACCTGTTATTGCTTTTTCCTTTAATTTATCGCCAAGATATTTTTCAAGAGAAGACCAATCACCATCAAGAGCAGAAACCAATTCACCCTCTGCTTTTAATGGCCAATGATCACGCTGCCATGTTGCTCCTTCAGCATTTTTAAGAACATCTTCTTTATTATCATGAAGTCCTTCAAAAAAAGCACGCCACTGTGAATCAACACTGGTAGGATCTTTTTCATATTGAGCATAAAGTTGATCTATATAATCCGCATTCCCACCATAAAGAAATGATGTCTGTGCAAAAAGGCTATTTATTTCGTCCTGCCTTGCCATATACCTCTCCGGAACATCTATTCCGTCTCCTTATATCTCTTTTGACCTTTAAATGCTTACAAACAAGCAGTGATTTGAACATTCAAAAAAGCTTTACCTTTTTATACTCAAGTTTTTTCACCTGAATCTAAGAACCTTTGCTTATTCAGGTGAAACTTTCTTTTAGCCTTTCAAAACTGACATCAAAGTCTTACCTATCTGTGATGGTGAAGAAGACACACGAATCCCTGCTGATTCCATTGCTGCAATTTTATCTTCTGCTCCACCCTTACCACCAGAAATAACAGCACCGGCATGTCCCATTGTCCGTCCTGGAGGAGCCGTACGGCCAGCAATAAAGCCAACAACTGGCTTTTTTCGACCTTTTCTTGCTTCATCTTGCAGAAACTGTGCTGCTTCTTCTTCAGCAGAACCACCAATCTCACCAATCATAACAATAGACTGAGTTTCATCATCTGCTAAAAACATTTCCAACACATCAATAAATTCAGTACCCTTAACAGGATCACCACCAATCCCTATAGCAGTTGTTTGTCCGAGACCTTCCTGACTCGTCTGAAAAACGGCTTCATAAGTTAAAGTTCCCGACCTCGAGACAACCCCAACAGAACCTTTTCTAAAAATAGAACCAGGCATAATACCAATTTTACATTCATTTGGTGTAAGAATACCGGGACAATTAGGACCAATAAGACGAGACTTTGAGTTTTCTAATCGCGCCTTCACTTTAACCATATCCATAACGGGAATACCTTCCGTAATACAGATAATTAAACGAATTTCAGCTTCAATAGCCTCTATAATAGCTGCCGCAGCCCCTGCAGGAGGAACATAAATAACGGAAGCATCCGCGCTTGTTTTTTCTTTTGCTTCTGCAACATTAGCAAAGATAGGAAGAGTTTCACCTTTTGAACCTTCCCATGTTTCTCCACCCTTTTTAGGATTAACGCCACCAACCATTTGCGTACCATGATAAGCAAGCGCCTGTTCTGTATGAAATGTTCCTGTTTTTCCTGTAAGCCCTTGAACTAGAACTTTTGTCTCTTTATTCACAAGAATCGACATAGCTTAAGCTCCCTTCACGGCTGCAACAATTTTTTGGGCAGCATCATCTAAATCATCAGCAGGAATAACATTCAAACCACTCTCATTAATAATTGCTTTACCCTGCTCAACATTAGTGCCTTCAAGACGAACAACCAAGGGAACTTTCAAACCAACCTCACGAACAGCAGCAACCACACCTTCAGCAATGACATCACAACGCATAATACCACCAAAAATGTTAACCAAAATGCCCTTAACATTTGGATCGGCCGTAATAATCTTAAAAGCAGCTGTCACCTTTTCTTTTGATGCTCCACCACCAACATCCAAAAAATTCGCTGGCTCTGCTCCATAAAGCTTAATGATATCCATTGTTGCCATAGCAAGCCCAGCACCATTAACCATGCAACCAATCGTACCCTCAAGAGCAACATAAGCAAGATCATGCTTTGATGCTTCTATTTCCTTTGGATCTTCCTCTGAAAGATCGCGTAATTCTAAAATATCTGGATGACGAAACAGAGCATTATTATCAAAAGAAACTTTCGCATCAAGAACACGCAAACGACCATCTTTCATCACAATAAGTGGATTGATTTCTAAAAGGCTCATATCTTTTTCACAAAATGCCTTATAGAGAATCGGAAAAAGCTTTTCACCATCTTCTCGCGCACTACTTTGTAGTTTCAACGCATCACAAAGTCTTACACAATCAGCAGAAGTAACACCCTCTCCAGCATCAATGGGAAGCGTGAATATTTTTTCTGGTGTCTCTTCAGCAACCGTTTCAATATCCATTCCACCTTCTGTTGAAACAACAAAAGCAATTCGACCAATGCTACGATCAACCAAAAGTGAAAGATAAAGCTCCCGTTCAATATCGGCACCGTCTTCAATATAAAGGCGGTTGACCTGCTTACCCTCTGGACCAGTTTGTTTGGTTACCAAAGTTTTTCCAAGCATTTCTTGAACATTTGCAACAACTTCTTCAACAGATTGTGCAAGCCGAACACCACCCTTTGCATCAGGATCAAGTTCTTTAAACTTACCCTTACCACGACCACCAGCGTGTATCTGACTTTTAACCACATAGAGAGGTCCGGGCAATTTTTCCGCCCATTTTTCCGCTTGCTCTACAGAATAAACAGCGACACCATTTGCAATTGGTGCTCCATATTCATGAAGCAGACGTTTGGCCTGATACTCATGGATATTCATGCATTTGTCCTTTTCTTTTATGGATCATGGATCTTATTAATCCTAAAGTTTTAATATTCTAAATACTTATTTTAATGAATTAAACCTTGTTCAATTTACTTGAGACTAGGTACAAGAGCAATACAAGCTTCACAAAGCTTTTTAACCGCATTTACTGAATGATCAAAAGCACCTCTTTCTTCTTTATCAAGATCAATTTCAATGACTCGTTCAACACCACCTGCACCAAGTACAACAGGAACACCAACGTAAGTATCATTAACCCCATATTCTCCTGAAAGATAAGCTGCAACAGGCACAACACGCTTAGTGTCCTTTAGATAAGCCTCAGCCATAGAAACAGCAGAAGCTGCTGGTGCATAATAAGCAGAACCTGTTTTTAACAAACCAATAATTTCTGCACCACCATCGCGGGTACGCTGGATAATTTGATCAATTCTTTCCTGTGTTGTCCAGCCCATCTTTACAAGATCAGGCAAAGAAATACCACCAACCGTTGAATAACGCACGAGAGGAACCATTGTATCACCGTGGCCCCCTAAAACAAACGCTGTCACATCTTTAATAGAGACCTTAAATTCCTCAGATAAGAAATGACGAAAACGCGCTGAATCAAGAACACCTGCCATACCAACCACTTTATGTGTAGGGAGACCTGAAAATTTCTGCAAAGCCCACACCATCGCATCAAGGGGATTAGTAATACAAATAACAAACGCCGAAGAAGCGTATTTTTTAATTCCAGCTCCAACTTGTTCCATAACCTTTAAATTAATGCCCAAAAGTTCATCACGGCTCATACCAGGTTTTCGCGCAACGCCTGCTGTTACAATAACAACATCAGCACCTTCAATTGTTTCATAAGCATTAGCACCTTTTAGACTGATATCAAAACCATCAACAGGAGAAGATTCGGCGATATCTAGAGCCTTACCTTGTGGCACACCTTCTGCAATATCAAATAAGACCACATCAGCAAGCTCTTTAAGCCCAATAATATGTGCTAAAGTACCACCAATCATACCTGAACCAATGAGAGCTATTTTTTTCCGTGCCATTTTATTTTTTCCTAACTTTTAGATAATTCAGCGCACACCCATCAGCGTCCGTATACTGAATATTTTTGACTTCAACCATATTCAAACAATATCATAAAAAGGAGTAAAGAAATGAAATTTACAAATTTCTCTCTTTACAGAAACAACAACCCTCCGCTGAAACAACTATTAGAAAATTATCACGATGTATCGATAAAGTGAATTTAAAAAAAATACAACAGAATTATTATATTTCTTTAATTTCAAAAAGTTATTGTTTTTACAGTTTACGTAAAGGTAAAAGTATAATCAATGCTTCTTCTTCAAAAGAAAATGTTCTTCCCAAAGTTTTAAATAATCGTAGCTTTGCATTTCGAAAAGACGTGATTGTGTTCTTTTAAATTCAAATGTTTCCGTAATCTGCGCATGCCCTTTATACAAATCCCCTACCCCTGCCGCAGCCGACATAAACAACCGTATGTGGCGCTCATAAAGAATATCAATAAGCAAAATAAACCGTTTTGTTTCATTGCGACATGTATCATCCATGACCGGTACATTATCAATAAAAATCGTATGATAACGCTCTCCTAATAACAAATATTCAGCCGCGGCCAAAGGCTTTGCACATAAATCACCATAATCAAAACGAGCACATCCTGCACCAAAGCGCGGAATAGGAATAAGGCGCCCTTTTATAGAAAGCTCATCAGATGTCTCCTTATGTCCTTGCAATACAAGTGCCCATGCTTGATCCATATATTCATTTGCCGGGACCCCCAACGGCGACACATACACCTGTTGTAGATTTGATTTTTCAAGGCGATAATCTGTTTTTGCATCAAGATTAACAACGCGAACATATGCTTTCAAAACTTGAATAAAAGGCAAAAAGAGTTCACGATTTAAACCGTTACAATAAAGGTTATCCGGCGCCACATTTGAGGTTGCAATAAAGAAAATTCCTTTATCAAACAAAGCAGAAATAAGCCGTCCCAATACCATAGCATCAGCAATATCTGTTACACTAAACTCATCAAAACAAAGTATTTTTGCTTCTCGTGCAAGATCCTCAGCAACAGCTAAAATAGGATTATCTTGTTTAAATTTTGCACACCCAGATGCTTGACGATAAAAATTAATACGCTCATGTACATCAGCCATAAAATCATTAAAATGGGCACGCTTTTTATGACCTTTAGGCAAACAAGAAAAGAACAAATCCATCAGCATGGTTTTGCCCCGTCCTACTTCACCATAAATATACAGTCCCTGAAAAAAACCTGTTTCATCTCCTTGTTTTACAACACAAGAAATATTTTGTTTTTTCCTTTTAAATATTCTATTAAAGAAAGAGCAAAATATCCAAGTCCAAGGACGAGAGATATTTTGTTCCGTAATTTTTTTTAACAAATGATCAAAATATTCTGTTATAGCTAATTGAGCGGGATCAAAACAAACCTCTCCTTTAGCGACAAGCTCCTTATAACGTGTTGAAACGAGAATCATCCAAAAAACCTTTTTCAAACCAATCTCAATGAAAAATACAAATACTTTTCACGAATCTGTCCGTCTAGCTTAGCTTGTCATAAACGGTCAAAAATGATTTAACGACTTAAAACAACGGGATGATCATCAAGTGTACGTCCCTCAAAACGATCAACATTTGAAGAATAAAGAACGAGGATAACACGTCCAGAGTTATTATAAAAATATAATCTTTTTCCTTTAACGTCCCACGATCTCACTTGAGAAGCAATTCCTGGACAGTGTAAAGGACCAGCACGGTACCCTTTTCCAAACTTTGTTTGTGGAGTTGCAATCCGGCAAACTTTTCCTCCCATAGAAAGATTCCATACCCCAGCAATACTTGCAGGAAATAAATCAGTGGCACTGCTTGGCAATTCGAGACTAGCCATTCGTCCATCGCTCTGAGAATCTCCTTTTTCATACACCGAAGCGTTTGCGTCTTCAGATATCGACGAAGAAGGAGACGACAGATCAGACGCTTCCAATATTGTCATTTGTTGAGATGGATAAAAAACTTCTAATGCGTTATTATCGTCATTACCATCAAACCGTGTTGTTGAACATCCCCCTAAAAACATTACAGTTGATAGTGCAACGAAAAACGAAACTCTTGAAAACGCCATGTCTGTACTCTCTCCCACGACAATAAATAAGTTCACAAAAAAATTAAGCGAATATTTGTTATAGTTACAAAGATAAATTAACAAATTAAAAAAAACAGGTTAAAATCACTTATTTTAAACGAAATAACTTATGTACCAAATTTTATATTTATTAAACACTGGAAATTTATAATATTTTCAGCCATATATCTCTTTTATAAGTAATCATTAGAAATAGAGAAGTTTCATGAAAACGCCATTTAGCAAAATGGACGGTCTTGGAAATCAAATTATTGTTGTTGATATGCGTGAAAGCACTCATGCTCTTACACCAAAAGCAATCCTTGCTTTGTCAGCAGATCCTGAAATGCATTTTGATCAAATCATGGCTATCCACACACCAACCCAGAAAAAAGCCAACTTCCGCATCGAAATATGGAATGCCGACGGATCAATGGCTAAAGCTTGTGGCAATGGTACCCGCTGTGTCATCGCATGGCTTAAAGATCACAATTTTGGTGAAAAATTTCATTTAGAAACTCCCGCTGGAATTATTGAAGGGAAATACCAAACCGACAATCTCATTTCTGTTGATATGGGATGCCCAAATTTCAATGCAAAAGAGATGCCTGTTTCACGTGAAATAGTTGATACAAATCACGTAGAAATTACGGCTGGTCCCCTAAAAGACGCTTGTCTCATATCCATTGGCAATCTCCATGCTATCTTTTTTGTTGAAAATGATATTCAACATATTCCATTAGAGGAATATGGGCCAAACCTTGAACATGATCCCCTGTTTCCCGAACGGTGCAATATTTCCATTGCTTGCATAACGTCAAAGAAAAGTCTAAATTTACGTACATGGGAGCGAGGAGCAGGATTAACACAAGCATGTGGGAGTGCTGCTTGTGCAAGTGCAGTGGCTGCTTATCGTCGTGGACTTACAGAGCGCCATATTGATGTGAACTTACCAAAGGGAACACTTAATATTTTTTACCGAGAAGACGATCACATTATTATGACAGGACCAATAAAATATCAATTTAGTGGTTTTTTAAGCCCTTTAACAGGGTCCTACAAAAAGGATCACTCCTGATGGCAATAGAAATTGTAACTTTTGGTTGTCGACTTAACAGCTACGAATCGGAAATCATTCGCAAAGAAAGTACTTCTTCAGGGCTAGATCAACTTAAAGATGGTGCTATTATCTTTAATACTTGTGCTGTCACTGCCGAAGCCGTACGACAAGCAAAACAAGCTATCCGCAAAGCACGACGTGAAAATCCTCATGCGCGTATCATTGTAACAGGGTGTGCAGCCCAAACAGAAGCACAAAATTTTGCCTCAATGACAGAAGTGGATCTCGTTTTAGGAAACGAAGATAAACTTCACGCCCATTCTTATCGTCAACTTCCTGATTTTGGTATTAATCATTCTGAAAAGGTGCGTATCAATGACATTATGGAAGTACAAAAAATTGCCCCACATATGGTCAGTGCAATGCAAGAGCGCACCCGCGCTTTTGTACAGGTACAAAACGGATGTGATCATCGCTGTACATTTTGCATTATTCCTTATGGACGAGGACCATCTCGTTCAGTTCCCATGGGTGCTGTCATAGAACAAATTAAAAAGCTGATAGGTGAGGGTATCCAAGAAGTGGTCCTTACAGGTGTTGACCTTACAAGTTATGGCCACGATCTTCCTGGAAAAGCTACTCTAGGAAAATTAACTTCAGCAATTTTGCATCATGTCCCTGACTTAGCGCGATTACGCCTCTCATCTATTGATTCTATTGAAGCAGACGAAGAGCTCATCAATCTTTTAGCTTATGAAACAAGGATCATGCCCCATTTGCATTTATCTTTGCAAGCAGGTGATAATATGATTTTAAAACGGATGAAACGGCGTCATCTGCGCGAACATGCCATTCAATTTTGCCAAGAGTTGCGTGCCAAACGTCCTACAATGGTGTATGGTGCTGACTTAATTGCTGGTTTTCCTACAGAAACAGAAGAGATGTTTCAAAACAGTCTTGTTTTAATCAAAGATTGTAATTTAACCCATCTCCATGTCTTCCCCTTTAGTCCAAGAGAAGGAACACCTGCCGCACGTATGCCACAAATCAACCGTAAAATAGTTAAGATGCGTGCTGAAAAATTGCGTAAAGCAGGTGAGATGGCTTACCAAAAGCATCTTGCTCATTTACAAAACAGTCTACAAACAATTCTCGTTGAAAAAGATGAAATCGGACGAACAGAAGATTATACCCTTGTACAGGTTAAAGGTGCAAAAGCAGGAACAATTGTTCAAGCCCTTATCGTTGATCATGATGGCGATAAATTGATTGCTGTCCTTCCAAAATTAAACGCTGCTTGAGCAGGAAAATTCTTATGACGAAATCTTTTATTAAAAAAATATTCTCTTTTAACAAATCTCAAGAGCAAGAAATTGAACAACAGATTTCTATTCCTGATAAAAGCGATATAATAGAAGAAAATAAAGACAAAAATGAAAAGACAAAAAATAACCAAGTTTCTATAGACACAGAAAAAGAAGAACAAACAAAAAATCCAGAGTCAATACTTACAAAATATGATGAAAAATCTCCATTTCTAGAATCCCGTTCTGATAAAATTCCTTTTTCTGGTAAAATTATTGTCACAGACAACATCCGTGAAAAAAAGAATGAAGAAATTTTATCTGAACCTTCTGTTGAACAAAAAAAGACAGCGTGGTTTGGGCGCCTTAAAAAAGGTCTATCCCTTTCTTCACAACGCTTAAGCGGATCAATTAGCGATCTCTTTGTTAAAAGAAAACTTGATGAAGACACATTGCAAGAGCTCGAAGATATTCTTATCCAAGCTGACATAGGTGTAGAGACGGCAACACGCATCACAAATACTTTAGCTTCCAGTCGTTACGGAAAAGACCTCTCCCCAGATGATATTCATACTATTGTAGCGGATGAGGTCAAAAAAGTTCTGGAACCTGTTGCAATACCATTGGAACTTGATCTCAGCCATAAACCGCATGTTATTTTGCTGGTAGGTGTAAATGGCACTGGAAAAACGACAACTATTGGAAAACTTTCAGCAAAATTAACAGAAGGGGGATTAAAAGTTATGCTGGCAGCTGGTGATACTTTCCGAGCCGCAGCTATTGAGCAACTACACATCTGGGGTGAACGTACCAATTCTCCTGTTATTTCAACAAAATTGGGTGCAGATGCCGCCAGCTTAGCATTTGATGCTTATGAAAAAGCAAAAAAAACAAACAGTGATGTATTAATTATTGATACAGCAGGGCGTTTACAAAATAAATCTGAATTGATGGATGAATTAGCAAAAATTATTCGTGTTTTAAAAAAACATACCCCCCAAGCACCCCATACAATCCTTCAAACGCTTGATGCAACAACCGGACAAAATGCACTCAACCAAGTAGATATTTTCCGCGATATTGCTGGTGTTAATGGTTTAGTCATGACAAAGCTAGATGGGACTGCACGAGGAGGAATTCTTGTCGCTATCGCAGCAAAATATAAATTACCCGTTTATTTTATCGGTATAGGAGAAGATATTGAAGACCTTCAACCCTTTTCTGCTTCTGACTTTGCCGAAACTATCGCAGGAAAACATGCATGAAACAGCCTTTATCTAATCCTAATTTACACAATAATTCTGAAAAAAAAATGAATAACAATAAAAAAAAATCTCTCTCACCAACACTTAAGTTTCTTTTGGAAATGGGTCCATTGGTTGCATTCTTTTTTGCCAATTATAAGGGAGAATGGCTGATAAAAAACATTGGATTTTTTCAAAATTTTAACAAATCTATTTTCCCTGCAACAGCTATTTTCATGGTAGCGATAATTATTTCCCTAAGCTTATCATGGATCCTTGCAAGACAAATTCCTATTATGCCTCTTATTTCGGGAATATTTGTTTTAGTTTTTGGCTTTCTAACTCTCTGGCTTCATAATGAAACTTTCATAAAAATGAAACCGACAATCATTAATAGCTTATTTGCTTTTATACTTTTTGGTGGGATGTTTTTTAAAAAACCACTTTTACGTTATGCTCTTGATTCTACCTTAAAACTTGATGATTTAGGTTGGCAAAAACTTACCTATCGTTGGGCGTTTTTTTTCATTTTTCTTGCCCTTTTGAATGAAATAATTTGGCGTAATTTTAGCGATAATTTCTGGACAAGTTTCAAAGTATTTGGCGTCATGCCTATAACAGTCCTTTTCATGCTTACCCAAATGCCTATAATTATAAAACATTCAAAAGGACTTTTTACAGAAGAGGACAAATCTGATTCTTAAAAAAATCACCACTACCGATTATTTTATAGATTCATCGCCAAACACTGTTCGGGAGAAAAAATATGTTGATTGAACAGTTTATTTGTCGAGAAGACAATTTTGGTATACTCATTCATGATGAAAAAAGTGGTATGACAGCTGCAATAGATGCTCCTGAAGGTGGAGCTATTCATAACGCCTTAAAGCGCCACAATTGGACACTTAACACTATTTTTGTAACTCATCATCATCACGACCATGTAGAAGCCCTATCAGAATTAAAACAAGTTTACAACGCTATGGTTATCGGGCCAGAAGCAGAAAAAGAAAAGATCAATTATCTTGATCAAACACTTCAACCTGATGAAAGTTTTTCTTTTGGCACACACCTGCTTTTAGCTCTTTCAACACCTGGTCATACTTTAGGCGCATTATCTTACTATTTTCCTGAGAAGAGTTTACTCTTTGCTGGAGATACGCTTTTTTCATTGGGCTGTGGACGTCTTTTCGAAGGAACACCTGCACAAATGTTAAATTCTTTAAAAAAACTTCGTAAACTTCCTGATGAAACACTTCTCTATTGTGGACATGAATATACAAAAAATAACGCTCTTTTCGCACTAACAATTGACCCACATAATAAAAAACTCCACCAAAGAATAGAGGAAGTTTTTTTGCTACGTGCAAAAAACGCTATGACTTTACCTGTCACTTTAGGGCAAGAAAAAGCCACCAATCCCTTTCTCCGTTGGGATGATAGTGTGTTGCGAAGGAACCTTGTAATGGAAGAAGAAACAGATGAAGAAGTTTTTGCTGAAATTCGAAGAAGAAAGGATAATTTTTAACCATGCTTAAGTTCGTATTACGTTTGTTTCTCCTTTTTCTTTTCGTGATACATATTCAACTAACAAGAGCAGAGGAAAAGGAAACAGATAATTCTTCTCTTATATCCCCTCTCATTGCAAATTATCCCTTAACAGAAGATTTTTTTTTTAAACTGGAAAAAATTGAAAAAGAATGTGAAAATTTACTTCCAGAAACAAAAAATGATCTTATCACTTATGATTCTAGTATCCACTCTAATATTGAAAACTACACTACCTATATTTCTAGTAAACCAAAACTTATGAATATTTTAAAAAAAAATAATATCAAACCAGAAGATTTTGCTGCTGGAACCTTAGTACTTAAAGAAATATCCGCGCTTCTCATATTTGCACCTGAAAAGGAATATTCTACTGAGAAAAATACTATATTTCTAAACAATCTTGAATTTGTTAAAAAACATTTTTACAAAGCAACAATTCTTTTAGATAGCTGTGAAAAACTCATTTTGAGCAACTAATCAGTTATGAAATGTTAGAAAATATCACCCCTTTAATCTAATAAAGAAGTCAGTGCATTAAAAAATCACCGTATTTTTATCATTCCTAATAATTGTTTTTATTTCGATTATATTTACAAATGTTTTTCTAAAAATAAAGAATAACAGACGGAAAAGTATTTATTGAAATTCAAAAAAGAAAGGATAATTTTTAGTCATGTTTAAACTTCTATTGTGTTTTTTCTTCATTTTTCCTTTTGTATCATACGCTCAAGAAAAAAAACAAGAAATAGATGATCCTTCTTTTATACCGACTTTCATTGCAAATTATCCCTTAACAGAAGATATTCTTTTAAAGCTGGAAAAAATCAAAGCAGAATGTAGAAATTTATCTTCAGAACCAGAACAAACAAATACAAAAAGTGATATCAATACTTATGATGATCATATTGAAAAATATGCTGCCTATATTTCTAATAATCCAAAACTTGTGAATATTTTAAAAGAAAATAATATCACACCAAAAGATTTTGTTGTTGCTCACCTAGCACTTAAAGCGACATTATATGTACTTACTGATGAGGAAAATTATACTTATGAAAAAAACTCTTTACCTTCAAGAAATCTAGAATTTGTTAAAGAACATATGTATAGAATAATCCAAATTTTAAGAGATAACTGTTAAAAATCTTTTTATAACAATTGATTAACTTTGTAAACGCCGACAAATTTCATCTAATTGTTCTAATGAAGAGTAATGTATTTTTAAATCACCACCTTTTTTACCATGCCGAATAATAACTTTCATTCCTATCACATCTGCAAGTAATTTTTCTAAAGATTTTGTTTCAGCATCTTTTTCCGTATTGGTACGCTTTTTAGTTTTAGGATTGGCTTTCTCATATGCAAGTATTTCTGTTTGACGTACTGAAAGCCCTTCACGAATAATTTTCTCAGCTAAATTTTGTGGATCATCAACGGTTATAAGACAACGTGCATGACCAGCAGAAAGTTGTCCATCCGTTAAGAATTGTTGTACTCTTTCTGGAAGTTTTAATAAACGAAGCGTATTTGCAACATGACTACGACTTTTTCCAATAACTTGTGCTAAATCTACTTGTGTATAATCATGCTCATTCAAAAGCATCTCATATCCTTTTGCTTCTTCGATAGGATTAAGATCTGCCCGCTGAACATTTTCAATAATAGCCAATTCCAAAGCGGTTTTATCGTCCACATCACGAATAATAACGGGTAATTGACTTAAATTTGCACGTTGTGCTGCACGCCAGCGCCGTTCACCCGCAATCAATTCAAACCGATGAGGATGATCTCTTAAAGGCCTTACAATAACCGGTTGAACCACACCGTGTTGACGAATTGATTGTGCCAAATTATCAAGCTCTGTTTCAGTAAAATGACGCCGAGGATTGTGAGGATTACATGAAATAGATTCAATAGAAATAAATCGCTCAGAAATACTACCGGATTCATTTAATTTATCAAAGCTTGATGAACGTGCAATATTGTTGTTTAAATTGATATCTCCAATCAATGCAGCTAATCCACGTCCTAGTCTTTTTTTTGAGAGATCATCATTCATAATTTTTCTCTTTGAATTTTTAGATTATTTTTTTATATTTTTAAGCAGCAGCGCGTGCTTGTTTTTCACGTTGTATCATTTCTGATGCTAGACGCAAATAAGCTTGGCTTCCAGCACATTTGAGATCATAAAGCAATACAGGTTTTCCAAAAGAAGGTGCTTCTGATACTCTTACATTTCGTGGAATAACAGTACGATAAACTTTATCTCCCATAAAAGAACGTACATCTTCAACAACTTGATTTGAAAGGTTATTACGTCCATCATACATTGTTAGAACAATACCTTGGATTTCTAAAGATGGATTAAGTACGGATCGCACTTGTTTTACTGTTTCAAGTAATTGACTTAAACCTTCAAGTGCTAAAAATTCACACTGCATAGGTACCAAAACAGAATCCGCGGCCCCCATAGCATTAAGTGTTAAAAGATTAAGGGAGGGAGGACAATCAATTAAAATATAATTGAATTTTTTTTCCATTTCCGGATCATCATAGAGAGCTTTACGTAAGCGTTGTATGCGATCTTTTGATGAAGAAATTTCCATTTCCACACCTAAGAGATCAAGTGTAGAGGGAACTATATAAAGATTGGGTACAGCTGTCTTTAAAGCCGCCTGTGTAATTGAAACGCCCGAAACCAAAACATCATAAGACGATAAAGGACGGCTATTACGATCAATCCCCAAACCAGTACTTGCATTACCTTGTGGATCAACATCCATAATAAGAACATTTTCACCAATGGCTGCTAAAGCTGTTGCAAGATTAATTGCTGTGGTTGTTTTTCCGACTCCACCCTTTTGGTTTGCAATAGCGATAATTCGTGTTTCGCTCATTTTGCTCTACCCTCTATATGATCGAATATGAGAAATTTCCAAAATAACAGAATTTTCATCAACTTTACTTTTATGTTTTAACAGATCAAAGTGCCAATTGGCAGAGGCATTTTTTATTTCTGTAGCGTAATCCCGACCTTTTTGCAAAAGAGCTATAGTTTTTTCTGTTAATAAAGGAAAAATAAGTTGTAAAAGAGTATTAAGCGGCGCTAATCCCCGTGCCGTTATAATATCAGACATGGGAATTTTTTGATATATATCTTCAATCCTAGCGTGATAAACCGTTGCTGGAAGATTAAGTTGAGCAATAACTGTTCGCAAAAAAGCAACTTTTTTCCCATTACTTTCAACAAGATTAATATGTCCTTCTTTTTTTTCTTTCAAAAAGATAGCAATCACAATTGCAGGAAAACCTCCTCCTGATCCTAAATCACACCAATGTAAAGAATGAGCATACAAAGGAAAAATTTGTGCTGAATCTAGAATATGTCGTGTCCATAGATCTGGTATTGTTGTAGCAGATATCAAATTAATATGCGCATTCCATTGAAGTATTAAAGACTCAAACTGAATTAAATTTTCCATTGTTTCACGTGAAACAGAAGGAACAATATTTAATAATTGTTGATATTTTTTTTCTATAGAAAAATCCATTAAGCTGTTTTAGCCTTTTCACGTCGTTGACGTTGAATATATGTAATAATAAGAGATAAAGCAGCGGGTGTCATGCCATCAATTTTTTGTGCATCAGCAATTGAACGCGGCGATACTTCTTTAATTTTTGATTTAAGTTCATTTGAAAGACCTGAAATTGCCTGAATATCAAGAGAAGAAGGAATTTCTAAACGCTCATCTCTCTGAAGAGAAGCAATATCTTGTGCTTGTTTATCTAAATAAACCGCATATTGTGCTTCAATTTCTAAAGATTCTGCTGTTTTAGAATCAATTTTTTGTAATTGTGGCCAAAAATCTGAAAGACGCTCTAAGGTCATATGAGGATAAGCAAGAAAATCATAAGCCGAACGCCGAATTCCATCATGATTAACATGTAATCCATGAGCAGAAGCTTCATTAGGTGTAAAAAAAATATTTTGACATATTGATCGTGCTTGATCAAGCCGTTGTTGTTTTTTCTGATAACATTCCCAACGTATTTTACTCACAATACCCCATTTTTGTGCCAAAGGTGTTAAACGCGTATCAGCATTATCAGATCGTAAAGATAAACGAAATTCGGCACGTGATGTAAACATCCTATAAGGTTCACAAACACCACGTGAAACCAAATCATCAACCATAACACCAATATAAGCCGTAGATCGACTTATAAGTATTTCATCTAATTTACCTACTTTACGTGCAGCATTTAATCCAGCTAAAAGTCCTTGTGCTGCTGCTTCCTCATATCCTGTTGTACCATTAATTTGTCCTGCTAAAAATAAACCTGGTAAAGAGCGTAATTCTAAGCTTCTCGTTAATTGTTGTGGATTAACAAAATCATATTCAATAGCATAACCAGGTTGCAAAACTATAGCATTTTCCAATCCTTCAATGGTTTTCAATAGAGAAATTTGCACATCTTCAGGAAGAGAAGTAGAAAGACCATTTGGATAAACGGTATCATCATTTAATCCTTCTGGTTCTAGAAAAATCTGATGTCCATCACGTTCTCCAAATTTAACAATTTTATCTTCAACAGAAGGACAATAACGTGGTCCTAACCCTTCAATATTTCCAGAATATAAAGCAGAACGATAAATATTCTCGCGAATAATTTGATGTGTTTTCTCATTTGTACGTGTTATTGCACATTCAATTTGTGGTTGTTCAATTTTCTCTGTTAAAAGAGAAAAGGGAATAGGATTTTCATCTGCTTGTTGTTTTGGAAGATAATCCCAAGCAATTGTTTTTTTACTCAAACGAGCAGGGGTTCCTGTTTTTAATCGACCAAGTTTTATATGATAATTTTTTAAACGTTTAGCAAGTTTCACACTTGACTGATCCCCCATACGTCCAGCAGCCCATGTTTTATCACCAATATGAATAAAGCCATTTAAAAACGTCCCTGTTGTTAAAACAACAGCACCAGATAAAATTATTCCTTGTTTTTTTAAAATAACACCTGATACACAATTATCTTTAACAACCAGATCAATAACTTCATCCTCAATAAGAGTAAGATTTTCTTGTTCTTTTAATAATTTTTGAATTTCTTTTTTATAAAGTTGTCTATCTGCCTGTGTTCGTGGTCCTCTTACTGCCGGTCCTTTACGTCTATTAAGTAGTCTAAACTGAATTCCAGCAGCATCTGCTGCTCTTCCCATGAGACCATCTAATGCATCTATTTCCCGAACTAGATGCCCTTTTCCAAGTCCACCAATAGCAGGATTACACGACATTGTTCCCAATGCTGATATTTTATGTGTAACAAGCGCTGTTTTGGCTCCTACACGTGCTGAAGCTGAAGCTGCTTCACAGCCAGCATGACCACCACCAACAATAACAACATCATATGATTGCATTTAATTCATTCCGTAGAAAATATTCTAAGGTTTCACGTGAAACAATATATAAATTACATAATCTTTATAATTTGTCTATGAAATAATCAATGTTTCACGTGAATCATTATTTACCAACACAAAATTCTGAAAAAATAATATCAAGCAAATCTTCAACATCAATATCTCCTGTAATTTTACC
This sequence comes from Bartonella sp. CL63NXGY, assembly GCF_042194905.1. Lineage (NCBI taxonomy): Bacteria > Pseudomonadati > Pseudomonadota > Alphaproteobacteria > Hyphomicrobiales > Bartonellaceae > Bartonella > Bartonella sp. CL63NXGY. The sequence continues at coordinate 212,732 of NZ_JBHINK010000001.1, read as the reverse complement.
AAGAAAATCACTTGCACAACGGAGATGTTCTGCACGTAAACTGAGATCAAGAGAATGATAATTAAGAGAAAATTCAATCTCTTTAACAGCCTCCTTTAACAATTGAAGTTGCCTTTTACGTGCTGGAACAATATTTCCAATTTCAGAAGCACGATGATGACAAAATGATTCAAGTTCTTTTATAAAATAATCAAAATTTAAACCAGTTAATGCGGAAAATTGTATAGACCAACGCTGATCATTTTTTTCATAAAGATCAAGCTTATTGCCAACACACCATATTTCAGCCGATGTTTCTGGTAAATCAACCTGCTTAGGATTTCCTATATCATAAACCAAAATAACCAAATCAGCTTCCATAACATGCTGTTTAGCAATTTCTATTCCCATCTGTTCTATTTTATTTTCTGTTTTTCTAAAACCAGCAGTATCCGTTAAAAAAATAGGTAAACCACCAAGAATAATTCTCATTTCTAAAGCATCACGGGTTGTTCCTGCTTCTTCCGTTACAATAGCAACAGATCTTCCTGAAAGACGATTCATAATGCTTGATTTTCCAGAATTAGGAGCACCAGCAATAACAATTTTTAATCCATCACGTAAAATACTCGCACGCTCTCCTTCAGTAATATATTCTCGAAGAGAGGTACAAAGATCTTCAATATCTTTCCAAACTTTATCAGATATTGCGTTGGGAATATCTGCTTCATCAACAAAATCAAGTTCTGCCTCGATAAAAGCACGCGCCTTCATAAGCTTATGACGCCAATCACGATAAAGCGTCGTTAAATGTCCACTTGTACCCATAACAGCTAAACGCCGTTGGCTTTCCGTTTCTGCTTCTATTAAATCAGCAAGACCTTCTGCTTGAACAAGATCTAATTTTCCTTCCATAAAAGCGCGTCGTGAAAATTCACCTGCCTCTGCAATACGGCATCCAGAAAATGTCGATAATTCATCGAGAAAACGATTAACGACGGCTTTTCCTCCATGTAAATGGAATTCTGCACAATCTTCCCCCGTAAAACTATGAGGAGCAGGAAAAAAAACAGTTAAACCAGAATCTAAAAAACTACCATCACGAGCAGTAAGATTTCCATAATGCATAAAACGTGCTTTAGGTAAACGACCACAAAGCGTTTTAACTATATCTACAACATGAGGACCAGAAAGCCGAATGACTGCAACCCCTGAAGGTAACAATCCACTCGAAACAGCAAAGATTGTATCCACAGGTTTTATCCTAATAAAAACTTTAATGACTCTACGTATTCATTGAATCAAAAAATTCACTATTGTTTTTTGTTTGCTTTAATTTATCAATCAAAAATTCAATTGCATCTGTTACATTCATAGATGTTAAAATACGACGAAGAACAAAAATTTTATGTAAATCTTGTCGTTCTACCAGAAGTTCTTCCTTACGCGTTCCTGACTTTAAAATATCCATAGCAGGGAAAATACGCTTATCAGCAACTTTTCGATCAAGAACAATTTCCGAATTACCTGTTCCTTTAAATTCTTCAAAAATAACCTCATCCATACGACTTCCTGTATCAATCAAAGCCGTTGCAATAATGGTTAAAGATCCGCCTTCTTCAATATTACGTGCTGCACCAAAAAAACGTTTTGGACGCTGGAGAGCATTTGCATCCACACCACCTGTTAAAACTTTACCCGAAGAAGGAACAACTGTATTATATGCACGCCCAAGACGTGTAATAGAATCGAGAAGAATAACAACATCACGCCCATATTCAACGAGACGTTTGGCTTTTTCAATGACCATTTCTGCCACTTGTACGTGACGTATTGCTGGTTCATCAAAAGTAGAAGAAACCACTTCTCCTTTCACTGAACGCTGCATATCAGTAACTTCTTCTGGTCGTTCATCTATTAAAAGAACAATGAGATAACATTCAGGATGATTAGTGGTAATAGAATGAGCAATATTTTGAAGTAAAACTGTTTTTCCCGTCCGAGGAGGAGCTACAATTAACCCTCTTTGTCCTTTTCCCAATGGAGATATCAAATCAATCACGCGTGATGACATATCTTTCTCTGTAGGATCTTGTATTTCCATTTGGAAACGTTCATTTGAATAAAGAGGAGTAAGATTATCAAAGTGAATTTTATAACGAATCTTTTCAGGTTTTTCAAAATTAATTGTATTAATTTTAAGGAGAGCAAAATAACGTTCTCCCTCTTTTGGACTGCGTATAGGACCCTCAATTGTATCACCTGTCTTTAAAGAAAACGACTGTATTTGTGCAGGTGAAAGATAAATATCATCAGGACCAGGAAGATAATTAGCATCAGCAGATCTCAAGAATCCAAATCCGTCTTGTAAAACTTCAACAACACCCTCTCCTATAATTTCTACATCTTGTAGAGCAAGTTTTTTCAAGATAGCAAACATTAATTCTTGTTTGCGCATAAGGGAGGCATTTTCAACTTCTAATGTTTCAGCAAAAGAAACAAGCTCAACGGGATTTTTGCTTTTAAGTTCTTGTAGTTTCATTTTTTGCATGAAATATGCTCTTTGTAATGGAGAAGATTGTTCTAAATAATTTATGGAAATTTATGAGTGAAATATTATTAAGAAAAAAATATTCTACACTCAATTTTTTTAATCTGCAAGTACCATTTATATGAAATTTATTCCTGTAATATTAAGTAATTATATGAAAAACTTGAAAAAATATAAAATCCAAATAGTATTTAATTATTTTAATAACAAAAATGTAAGTTAAATTTATAGCATTAATGAAATGCTATTCAAAAGTATTTTTACAGAAATTTATATTAATAAATTTATATTAAAGAAAGGATTATTCTTATTTATAACTGTGTTTAGTGTGGATTATTATTTATCCTCAATTTTATCCACAAAAGGAAGTTAAAAAAGAATAAAAATAACACTATCTTAAAGATATTATCCCCTCTTTTTTTATAAGAGGGATTAAATTATCACAAGCATTTAATTTGTGCATAAAAAAGGAGAATTTTTCCTAAATTTTAGTTTTATAAAAAACGGTGAAGATATATACACATATCTTAACAAGGAGTTAAAATTTTTGTGACAAAAGAAAAAAAATTCTTTCATTTACACATGCTTTCTGATGCAACGGGAGAAACATTAATCTCTGTTGGAAGAGCTGTAGCATCGCAATATGCAATGAGTCAGGCAACAGAGCATATCTATCCTATGATTCGTAATAGAATACAGTTACAAAAAGCTCTTGATGAAATACAACAAGAACCAGGTATTGTTCTTTACACAATGATTGATGAAGAATTTAAACTTCTCCTTCAAAAAATGTGTAAAAAAATAAAAGTTCCCTGTATTGATATATTACATCCTGTTTTAAATGCTTTTCAGTCTTACCTTGGAATGCCAACACATTTACGTGCGAGCGCACAACATGATCTTAATGCGGATTATTTTCGCCGTATTGAGGCACTGGATTTTACAATAGAGCATGATGATGGACAGTCTTCCAGTAGCTTATCCGAAGCAGATGTGATTCTTGTGGGAATTTCAAGAACCTCTAAAACGCCAACAAGTATCTATTTAGCAAATCGCGGAATAAAAACGGCTAATATTCCTCTTATTCCTAATATTGATTTGCCAGAATCCCTTTTAGAGGCAAAAAATTCTTTAATTATTGGTTTAATTGCTTCAGCGGAAAGAATCTCACATATCCGCCAAAATCGAGATTTGGGAGAAAGTTTTGCTCTTGATAATTATACAAATCGTATCAACATAGCTGAAGAATTAATCTATGCAAAACGCATTTGCGAACGTTTTGGTTGGCCTATTATTGATGTCACAAGACGTTCTATTGAAGAAACTGCTGCTGCAATATTTGAACTGTTATCACGATTTCGTGAAGGAAATGAGAGAAAATTCTCATGAACGCAGATACGTTAATATTAGCATCTCTTAGTTTTTATCGTGCAAAATTATTAAAAAAAGCAGGCTTAAATTTTTCCATTGAAGGAGCTTCTTTTGATGAAAGAGAAGTAGAAAAAAAAGCAAAAGAAAAAACACCTAAAGAACTCAGCTGTTTTCTTGCGAGCGCAAAAGCAAAAAATGTTTCAGATCGTTTTCCTGATGCTTTCGTTATTGGTTGTGATCAAGTTCTTGATTTTGAAGGTCAAGTTTTTCACAAAGCAACAAATATTAAAGAAGCACATCAACGTTTATGTGAGTTATCAGGAAAAACCCATTCTCTTCATAGTGCGGTAGCTTTATTTAAAAATGGTCAAAAAATTTGGGTTGAAGCTTTTAGTGCACATATGTCCGTCCGTTTACTCTCATCAGAATTTATTGAACGTTATTTAGCACGCGTAGGAAAAGATGTTTTAAACAGCGTGGGAGTATATCAAATTGAAGGAGAAGGAATTCATCTCTTTGAAAAAATTGAAGGAGATTTTTTTACCATTGTTGGTTTACCTTTACTGCCTCTACTCATAAAACTGCGTCACTTAGGAATTATTGATGGTTGACTTAACAATAAAAAAAACAAATTATCCGCGTGCTTTTGTTGTTGGTTCTCCAATTCATCATTCAAAATCGCCAAAAATTCACAATTTTTGGCTTAAACAATATGGTTTACAAGGAGAATATATTGCACAAGAAGTAACATCTGAAGAATTCAGTCATTTTATTGCGTCTTTACAAAAAATAGGCTTTTGTGGAGGAAATGTTACTTTACCTTATAAACAGGAAGCTTTTCGTTTAGCAGATTATAAAGATGAGAGAGCAACAATGATTGGTGCTGTTAATACACTTTGGTATGAAGGAGATAAGCTTTGTGCCACGAATAGCGATGCCTATGGTTTTAGCGCTAATCTTGATGATTTTGCATCTGATTGGGGAGGGGAAACAGCTCTTGTTTTTGGAGCAGGTGGTGCCGCACGCGCTATCATATATGCCTTAAAAAAACGCGGATTTGAACAGATTTATCTGATTAACCGTACAAAACAACGTGCTGATAATTTAGCTCAGCATTTTGGAAAAATCATTAAAGTTTACGATTGGCATAAAATCCATGAAATACTTCATCAAGCTGATTTGATTGTTAATACAACCTCTATTGGTATAAAAAGTCCAGAAGAAAAAAGTGATTCTTTTTTTTGCGATTTTCATAAAGCAAAAAAAACGGCGTTAGTAACAGATATTATTTATACACCATTGATAACTCCTTTTTTACAACAGGCAAAGGCTTGTGATCTCAAGACGGTTGATGGGCTTGGGATGCTTCTACATCAGGCTGTTATAGGGTTTGAACAGTGGTTTGGAATAAGACCACAGGTAACAAAAGCTTTACGGACAGCTATTTTAGAGGATATGAGTGAAAAAAGAGAATGAAGATCATAGGATTAACGGGATCAATTGCTATGGGAAAATCAACAGTTGCTGATTTTTTCAAGCAAGCGGGTATTTCTGTTTTTAGTGCTGATGAAGCAGTAAAACAGCTTTATAAAAGTGAGCCAGCTTTGTCATTCATAGAGCGTATTTTTCCTGGTGTTGTTGAAAACGGTGAAGTTAACCGTTTGAAACTTTCTGAAATTTTGATTGATGATAAAGAAAAATTACAAACATTAGAAAAAATAATTCATCCTTTGGTGCAAGAAAAAGAAAGGGAATTTATTGATATAGCGCGTGAACAAGGGAAAAAATTCGTTATTCTTGATATTCCACTTTTGTTTGAAAAAAATGGTGAAAGTCGTGTGGATAGCGTTATTGTTGTTTCTGCTCCACCAGAAATACAAAAAGAACGTGTCATGATTCGCCAAGGTATGAATGAGAAAAAATTTGCCTTTATCAATGCTCAACAAATGCCAGATGAAAAAAAACGAGAACGTGCTGATTTTATTATTGATACAGGGAAAGATTTAGAGAATACACGTCAACAGGTTTTTGATGTAATAAAAAAACTAAAGAATTGAAGTTATGCGGGAAATTATTTTTGATACAGAAACAACAGGTTTAGATAAAGAAAAAGATCGCATAATCGAAATTGGTTGTGTAGAAATGGTTGATCGTTATCTCACAGGACGCCAATTTCATGTTTATTTAAACCCTGAAGGCGTTATTATTCCTGATGAAGTTGTAGCAATTCACGGATTAACCAATGAACGCCTAAAAAACGAGAAAAGTTTTAGTGATATTGTTGATGAGTTTTTAGAATTTATCAAAGACGCGACAATGATTGCGCATAATGCGAGTTTTGATATTGGTTTTATTAATGCAGAATTAAAACGTGTCAACAAACCGCTTATCAGTGTTGATAATATTCTTGATACACTGGCTATGGCGCGGCGTAAATTTCCTATGGGTCCTAATTCTCTTGATATTTTATGCAAACGTTTTGGAATTGATAACAGCCATCGTGTTCTTCATGGTGCTTTGCTTGATGCAGAGATTCTAGCCGATGTTTATATTGAGCTTATCGGTGGAAAACAAGGTGTATTGGGTTTTGATAACAGAAGGGGTGTTGATGAACATATCCAGAATGATAAAGATACATCTTATGCCGTTAAAATTCGCCCACAGGCTTTACCTTCAAGATTGAGTACGCAAGAAAAAAAGTTACACGCTGATTTTATCTACAAAATGGGTGAAAAAGCTCTGTGGAATAATTTCAAAATTCATGAATAACATCATTTTTTCTCTAAAAAAGTCACGATTGAAATTAAAGAATATCGATGTCAAAAAAAACGGTCGTTGTGGGGAGGGGAACACCACAACGACCCTGTCGCTACATCGTACCTCAGCTATCATAGGAGGAGCAAAATGAAAGCTATTAATCCTGTAACAGCAAAGAAAAGCTCTAGGTACTTAATATAAAGTGCAACGACTTCATGTCTTATGAAAAGAAAAAATGGCTTTTTAGAGGCAAAGTGAAAAAATATATAAGGACAAATTGTTTTTTTAGCTGAAATGGAGAAAAAATTGTAATGAAAGCAACAGATCATCTTTTTTTGGTTGACGGATCAGGCTATGTTTTTCGTGCTTATTATGCTTTGCCGCCTTTAAAACGTAAAAAGGATGGACTTCCTGTAGGAGCAGTAGCTGGTTTTTGCAATATGTTATGGAAATTACTATGTGATGCTCGTAATACAGCTACGGGTGTTGTTCCAACACATTTTGCTGTTATTTTTGATTATTCATCTGATACTTTTCGGAAACAAATTTATCCTGAATATAAAGCGAATCGCGCTGAACCTCCTGAAGATCTAATTCCTCAATTCGCGCTAATACGCCAAGCAACGAAGGCTTTTAATTTGCCTTGTATTGAAAAGGAAGGCTTTGAAGCGGATGATTTAATTGCTACCTATGCAAAATTTGCAACAAAGGTTGGGGCAAAAACAACCATTATTTCTTCTGATAAGGATCTTATGCAACTCGTAAATACGCATGTATCTTTGTATGATGGAATGAAAGATAAGCATATAGGTATCTCAGAAGTTATAGAAAAATGGGGTGTTGCGCCTGAAAAAATGATTGATTTACAAGCATTAATTGGAGATTCAACAGATAATGTACCGGGTATTCCAGGCATTGGTCCAAAAACTGCAGCTCAGTTATTAAATGAATTTGGTTCTCTTGATCTTTTATTGCAACGCGTAACAGAAATTAAACAAACAAAACGGCGTGAAAACATTCAAGCTTATAGAGAACAAGTTAAAATGTCTCGTGAACTTGTCAGGCTTAAAACAGATGTTCCTATAGATAATGATTTAGATGATTTTGTTTTGGAGCCACAAGATGGTCCACGTTTAATTGCTTTTTTGAAAGCGATGGAGTTTTCAACATTAACGCGTCGCGTGGCAGAGGCAACGTCATGCGATGCAGCTGTTATTGACGCACTTGATATAGATGTTGAATGGGAAAAACTAAGCCCTAGGCATGATTCTGAGATCAAGAATACTGAGCACGCATCTCTTCATAGTTTTTCTGAAAATTCTCCACAAGTTTTTGCACAAAAACGTAAAGATCAAGCGCTGACTCAAAAAATTACAAGAGCTGCTTATACAACAATTCTTGATGAGAAAATTTTAAAAGAGTGGTTATCACAAGCACAAGAGCAGGGTTTTTTCGCTTTTGATACTAAAACAACATCTCTTGATCCGATGCAAGCAAAGCTTGTTGGTTTTTCACTTGCATTACAGCCGGAAAAAGCAGCTTATATACCTCTTGAACATTTTGATGAAGGAGAAGAGGACCTTTTGAGGGGCGGGCGCATTGCCTCACAGATTGAGGCCCGAAAAGCTTTAGCACTTTTAAAACCGATATTAGAAGATTCAGCGGTGTTAAAAATTGGTCATAATATAAAATATGATTGGTTGGTGATGAAGCAATACGACATTATGATAAGCTCTTTTGACGACACCATGCTTTTATCATATGCTTTTGATGCTGGAACTTTAACCCATAATATGGATGATTTGTCTGAACGTTGGCTTGAGCATAAACCAATTGCCTATAAAGATTTAACGCATAACGGAAAAAAAATTACTTCTTTTGCACAAGTAGATTTAAAACAAGCAACCCTTTATGCGGCGGAAGATGCTGATATAAAGCTGCGCCTTTGGCAAGTATTGAAACCGCAACTTGTTGCTCGTGGGATGACAAAAATTTATGAGCGTCTTGATCGACCCCTTGTAAAAGTTCTTGCAAGAATGGAAGAACGGGGGATTCTTATTGATAGGCAGATTTTATTGCGTCTTTCTGGAGAGTTGGCACAAGCTGCTTTGATTCTAGAAGAGGAAATTTATAAACAAGCTGATGAAAAGTTTAATATTGCTTCGCCAAAGCAATTAGGGGATATCCTTTTTGGCAAAATGGGATTGCCTGGAGGCGCCAAAACTAAGGGTGGACAATGGTCAACTTCTGCACAGACTTTAGAAGAGTTGGCTGCTGAAGGTCATATTTTACCGCGTAAAATTATTGAGTGGCGTCAACTTGCAAAGCTAAAATCTACCTATACAGATGCCTTGCCTTCTTATATTTTTTCAAAAACAGGGCGAGTTCACACGAATTATTCTTTGGCAATAACATCAACAGGTCGGTTATCATCATCAGAGCCAAATTTACAAAATATTCCAGTGCGAACTGCTGAAGGGCGTAAAATCCGAACAGCTTTTATTGCTCCCAAAGGACGTGTGTTACTTTCTGCTGATTATAGTCAGATTGAGTTGCGCATTCTTGCACATATTGCGGATATAAAAGCATTAAAAGAAGCTTTTGCTAAAGGGCATGATATTCACGCTATAACGGCATCACAAATGTTTGGTGTTGCGATAGAAGGAATGCATTCAGATATACGACGGCGTGCAAAAGCGATTAATTTTGGTATTATTTATGGTATTTCAGCTTTTGGATTAGCCAATCAATTGGGAATTTCACGCCAAGAAGCGGGTCGTTATATTCAACTGTATTTTGAAAGATTTCCAGGAATTAAAGATTATATGGAGAAAACTAAAATCTTTGCACGTGAAAATGGTTATGTAGAAACAATTTTTGGACGTCGTATCCATTATCCAGAAATAAAAGCAAAGAATGTAAAAATTCGTTCTCTTAATGAGCGAGCAGCTATCAATGCTCCAATTCAAGGTTCTGCGGCCGATATTATTCGCCGCGCTATGATACATATGGAAGATGCTTTAAAAGAAGAAAAACTATCAGCAAAAATGTTGCTGCAAGTGCATGATGAACTGATTTTTGAAGTACCAGAAGAAGAAAGTAAAAAAACCATGACTGTTGTTAAAAATGTTATGGAAAATGCTACAATACCGGTTCTATCTTTATCTGTACCGCTTGAAGTAAAAGTCATGACGGCTCAAAATTGGGATGAGGCACATTAATTTTTTTATTTATTTTTAAGAATGTTGATTGCGTTAGAAAGATTAAGATAGGCTTTGATAGGCAAATGATCTGAAGCAATGCGTGCAAGCGGTGAATGATGATTTTCAATACTTGTTACCAATTGGTGGGGAAAAGAAAAAACTCTATCAAGGGCTAAAAAAGGAAAGCGAGAGGGAAAGCTTGGTACAACTTCAAAAGTGCTATCAAAATAGGGAGAAAAATGATTTAAAGATGAGCCTTTTCCCATCCGCCATTCATTAAAATCTCCTATAAGGAGTGTAGGCATAAGGGGGCGTTTTTGGAAAATTTCAAGGAGCATTTTTGTTTGTTGTTTACGAGAGTAACGTAATAAGCCAAAATGAGCCGCAATAATACGAATAGGGCCTGCTTCCATTTCCAACTCTACAACTACAGCCCCACGTGGTTCAATACTAGGAAGAGTGACTTGTAAAGTATCACGTACATATCCCTTTCGCAAAAAAAGAGCATTCCCATGCCAACCATGGCCATGAGGTGACATAGTATTAAGAGGTACAGGAATCAAACCGGTTTCAGCTTTTAATAGCTGAAGATTAATCAAACCAATACGTTCCCCAAAACGTTTATCTGCTTCTTGAAGAGCAAGAATATCAACTTGTAATTCAGTAATAACACGGACAATTCTTGTAGGATTAAAAATTTTATCAACACCTACACATTTATGCACATTATAGGAAGCAACGGTCAGATCATAATTACTATTTTGATTGATGATGTTTGATTGATGATGAGAGCGGCTGTGAATTGCATTAAAAAGGGAGCTGTGGAGTTTTTGTTGGATAAAACCGGTAAACCAAGGGAATTTTTGCTTATAAGGTATTTTTGTCATTTTACGAAAAGAATAGTCCCTAAGAGGCCAAGGGTAAAGACTTACACTAAAAACAAAAGAACCTTGTCTCTTTTAGAAACAAGGTTCTTTAATTAAGTTATGATTTTTGCAATCAATCACGGTTTGAGCCAAGAAACTGTAGCAAGAAGACAAACATATTGATGAAATCAAGATAAAGATTCAACGCGCCCATAATAACTTTACGTCCTCTGGTATCGCTTTCATCTCCTTCATAATACATCAACTTAATGCTCTGGGTATCGTAGGCTGTTAAACCAGCAAAGATAAAAACACCAATCACAGAGATAGCAAACTGCAAAGCGCTTGATCCAAGAAAAATGTTCACAATCATGGAAAGAAACAAGCCGATCAATCCGATGAATAAGAAGGAACCGATTGCTGTGAGATCACGCTTTGTTGTGTATCCATAAAGTGAAAGAGCTCCAAAAGTTGCGGCGGAAATGACAAAGGTTTGCACAACACTTTCTGTCGTATAGCGCAAAACGATTGAAGACAGTGAAAGACCAACCAGAGCAGCATAACCAAAAAAGAGACTACGAGCAGCATTTGTGCTCAATGTATTAATTTTAAAACTGAGGAATAAGACTGCTATGAGTGGTGCAAACATAACAATATAAGAGAATGGCGATGTATAAAATGTTACTCCAAGTGGTGTTAGATAAACACTGCTATTGATTTGAGCTGCTGCTTGGCTCATATCTGTTGTCGTTGCTAATGATACAATTGCATAAGCGGCAGCAGCTGTAATAAGCAAACCAATGGCCATTGCATTGTAGACACCCAACATATAGTCGCGTAATCCCTGATCAATTGATGCATCGGCATGAGAAGCAGGTGCCGAACGTAAATCTTTAAAATTAGCCATAATATAAAATCCTTTAGCATATGTTCTGTCAGGTATAGGGCTTTAAAAGTGTCTCTGTCATTACACAGATAAGCTTGGTATAAGCCTTAATTGGGCAAATACAAAAACCCTTAAGAATCACTGACAGAATTCCAGCATATATGCTCTTATTATGGAGATTTATTTAAAAATTACAAGAGATTTATATGAAGAAGGAACCTTACAAATTGGTAAGGAAATAGTTCATTTTAATAAAAAATATTTCCATTTTTTGCCATATTTTTGCAAGATAAAAAGACTATACTTAAAAACTTTTCTATTTTCACAGAAACTATGTAATACAATCCCTTATAAAATATTCACTATTTTTGCGTTTATGAGAAGAGCGGCAAGTATCATCACACTATTTTCAACCTCCAATATTGCATCTGTTTTGCACGGTTATAAGAGCTATTGAATTGGATTTTTATATAATATATTGATGTATAATGATAAATTGTCTTTTTGAATGCTAAATGATACTCTGAATATCGCAAGCTTCTCTGGTTTCAAATCTGTTCATATTAAATCAATCAAGATTATTAACTTGCTTGTGTCTTGCAAGAGACAGGGTTTTTATGGATTCAACATGAACAGATTCCAAATAAAAGAGATTTAGGCTATTAAGGGCTTTTATTCAATATGAAAAAAGGTAATTTATATTTATAATCAATATGTTGCTTTAACAAGGTACCATTGAAAATAGTTGAAAAAATGTTTTTTATTAAACAATATATAAAATAAAAAAGGAGAGTTTTTAAACGAAGCACTTAAGAAAAGCTCTGTAAAAGCGATATCTGTAAAAACTAAAAAACATACGAAAAGCAATTGTTCTAATTAAATAAATGGAACTTTAAATGCTGTGAAATATCTCCTCAAAAATTATGATGTAGGACACATGGATAAAAAATATTGATTTCTATTTGAGTTCATTTCTTTTGCACTAACTAAGTGTAGAAATGTGAAGTTGAAAAGAAAGTAAGATCTTATCGTCCCATGAAGAGAAACACGTGAAATGACGAGCAACAAGAATTGATTAAGAGAAATCAATGCGTAATCAGACTTGTGATGATCAAAGCTCTCTGTTTTCTAAGGCAATGAACATATCAATGAGGAGATGTACTATTGGAATGACGCCTTCCTTTCATCCAAGTACGCAATTCTTCAATAAGGATGGCAATAACACCGAGAGTGATAAAACTATCTGCAAGGTTGAAAATAGCAAAATAAAAAATATCATCAATATGAAAAAGTATATAATCAGTGACATGATGAAAGCGAATACGATCAATGAGATTGCCGATGGCTCCTCCAATAATAAAAATAAGGCCAAAGCGCATTAAATACTTATTATATTCAGTATTTTTCCATAACCATAGAAGGAAGATAATCACAATGATCGTGATGGCGATGATTCCCCACTGAGAAAAGGAAGAAAAAAACGAAAATGCGATGCCAGAATTGCGCACATGATAAAGGGAAAGAAAAGGAATAAGCGAAATTTCTGTTCCTAAAGGCATATTGTGCATAACCCAGTATTTGACAGCTTGATCAAGTACTACTGTAAAAGCCAAGCCCAAGAGAAGAAAAGGGAGTGATTTACGAATCATGTTTTTCCTCACATGGTTCCAGTATTAAATAGGGGCGACGGATTTCATAAAGCATAACAGCTGTTGCTACAGCTAGATTAAGCGAGTCTGCTCGTCCGCTTTGTGGAATACGCGTAAGTTTATCACACCGATTCGTAAGAAGATCTGATAATCCCTGTTTTTCATTCCCCATTAAAAGGATAATAGGGCCATTTTTGAAGTCAAGAGTGCGATAATCCAGAGATCCTTTGAGGTGTGTTCCAACGATCATACCTTTAAAGTGAGAAGACCAGTTTAAAAAGGCGCTTTCATCAAAACGATAAAGTGGTACAGAGAAAATAGATCCCATGGTTGCACGGACCGTTTCAGGCGAGAAAGGGTCTGTTGTTTCACCAATTAAAATAACACCTTTAGCACCTACAGCATCAGCGGTTCGAATAATGGTACCAAGGTTTCCAGGATCACGCACACGATCAAGCGCGATGTAAACATCTTTAATCTGTCCTTTTATCATTTCAAAAGAGTGCCATTTTTGCTTGAAAATACCAATAACTGTTTGTGGGTTATCGCGTCGGGTAAGTGATTCCATAACTTTTTGTGAGGCTTTAATAACAAAACCACCGTTGGCTACAGCACGTGCGGCAGTATTTTCGATAGTAGCATTACCGATTTTACTTTTAGAAAAAATAAGCGTCTGTATTGTCCAGCCAAGATTGAGAGCATCAATGACCAATTTCAATCCTTCTGCCATGAAAAGACTTTCTCTATTACGGTTTTTCTTTTGGCTAAGTGCTTTAAGATCTTTTATGATGGGGTTGCTAAGAGAGGTAATTTCTTTCACTCTACCAGTTTTGGGTCTACACATATTCAAGCAATCCAACGGCTAAAAAGAGAAGTAGAAAGAGCACGTCCTGCAACTTCTTCACGCAAAATGAGTTCTCCTGATTCGACTGTACCACCAAGATTTACAAATGCATCACGCATTAAAGCATGAAGTGCAAAGAAGGAAGCACGAATAGAATAAGCTGTAAGGACAACAGAGAGCGGTTTATCAGAGAGAAGTTTACGACAATTTGTGATCATGGCGGGTAAATGATCAAACAGTTGCCAAATTTCACCATGGGGTCCACGCCCATAAGCAGGGGGATCAAGAAGAATCATATCATAGCTTTTTTTACGACGCAGTTCACGCTCGACAAATTTCATAGCATCATCGCAAATCCAGCGAATAGAATGATCTGGTAATCCTGCTCTTTCTTGATTAGCTTTTGCCCACGCAATGGCTTTTTTAGAAGCATCAACATGGGTAACATTCGCACCCGCTCGTGCTCCAATCAAAGAGGCAATACCTGTATAGCCAAAAAGATTCAACAATTTTATAGGGCGTTTGGCTTGAACAATTTGTTCTTCCATAGAGCGCCAATGGGCATCTTGTTCAGGAAAAACCCCCACATGACGAAAGGAAGTAAAACGGCCTAGAAAAGACAATCCATTCCAAGCAAGAGCCCATGTTTCATCAAGTGGCTTTTTAGGAAAATGCCAACGCCCAACCCCTTCTTCATCAAGGTTTCCTGTGAAAATAGCATCAACATCAGCCCATTGTTGTTGAGGTAAAGCGGGTTTCCATAGTGCTTGACCTTCTGGTCGAATAATGCGGTAAGCTCCATAACGTTCTAATTTTTGTCCATGACCAGAATCAATGAGAGCATAGTTTTCGCTTATACCCGTTTCTAAAATAAGGGGCAACTTTTCCTGCGGATATCTATTGTTATGGGAGGATTGAAAGTATTGTGCGGGCATGTTTTGTATCACGGTATATGAGGTATAAAAAGATATTATAAAGCTCTTAAATGTTTCGTAAAAGTGCAAAAAAGCTAAAGTCAATTAAAACATGTATAAAAAAAGAAAAAGAGCACTTTTAACTCTGTACTGAATATAAAATACTAAAGAGAAAAGATTTCATTTAAATACCATTACACCAGATTTGTGATAGATGTTTTCAATTTTTCAATCTCGGCTTTACTTTTTTTGAGAGCTTTTTTGTATTTGTGATAGGAAAACCAACTTATCAGATTTCCTAATAAAATACCAAAACCAAAGAAAATAAAGAGCCATATAAAGAGGGGAGCATGATAAGTAAAACTTTCAGGATTTGCTCGAAAAGGATCAAGGGTTAACGGAACCATTTGACGATTAGCCACGATAAAAACAATCAAAACCGCTGCGAGAATCACACCGATACTTGTTAGAAGAATACGTTTAATTATCATAAGTTTCTCACTGATTAAGACGGTCGCGTAAATCCTTGCCAGTTTTAAAAAAAGGAATCCACTTTTCTTCAACAGAAACAGCTTCACCTGTTCGTGGATTACGTCCATTACGGGCTGAACGGCTTTTTACAGAAAAAGCTCCAAATCCACGAAGTTCAACGCGATTGCCATTTGCAAGTGCTGTTGCAATTTCCTCAAAAATAGCGTTTACAATATTCTCCACATCCCGTTGAAAAAGATGCGGGTTATGACGAGCGATAATTTGCACAAGCTCTGATTTTACCACAATAGCCTCACTTTCACACAAAAAAATTTTGTAATTGTGCACTCCATGCATATTACAATATATAAACGGATAAAAGCAAAATAAAATCAAGAAAAAACAAATTGCAAGAAACAAAATTTGAAAATACCTTCTATAAAGGTTATACAGATTAAAAATGCGGAGTATTTAAGAGATCAGGAGAGTATGTCCGTACACAATCATTATGAAGCCTTTTCAACGCAATCATCTTGTGGAGATGTTTTAAAAAAAGCATCCCGTCATTCGCGTCGCATTAGCATATTAAAAATCTTTTTACCTCTCTTAGCGTTGATTTCAGCGCTGGTTTTTTGCTGGTTTACGTTTTTCTTGGTTCCCATTACTTCTGATTCTATGCCTTTGAACAATGGAGAAAGTGGCGTGATGAATTTGACGATGCTCAATCCAAAATTAGAAGGGTATACGCGTGCTCATGAACCTTATTGGCTTAAAGCAGAAAAGGCATTTCAAGACCATACACACGCTGGAATGATTGGGTTGCAAAACATTACAGCTAGAGCATTTATGGGCCAACAAAGACAGATTTTTCTCGCAGCACAAGGGGGGGTTTACGATAACATTAATGGTTTTTTACAGTTGGACAAGCCATTCACCATTACGACGAATGATGGGATGATGGTACAATTTATGTCAGCTAGTATTAACTTATCCGAGGGACAGTTAAAAACAGATCAACGTGTTAATATTCAGCAAGCCGGTTTTCATCTTGCCGCAAACGCCTTACAAATTCGAGAAAAAGGAAAAAACATGTATTTCCATGGTGGAGTGCATTTAGTGCTTCAAAAGCAATAACGCAATATCAATACAAATCTTTAAAGGATATTTATAAAGAGAAGTATGTGTATATACAAACAAAAGAATTGAAATAATGAAATCGTATAAAAGATGGATAGGTGTGATGTTGGCTTTTAGCATGGGAATGTTAGGAGGAGGAGCAGTTTTAGGATATGCTGAAGTGGCCCATTTTGGAATAAGTCTATCAAGCGATAAAGAACCGGTAGAACTTCATGCAGATTCTTTGGAAATACGTGATAAAGAAGGGATAGCGCTTTTTAAGGGTGATGTTTCAGTGGTGCAAGGTGAACGTCTTTTAAGAACGGCAGAATTAGTTGTTTACTACGATAAAGCATATAAAGAAATTGATAAAAATCAGGAAAATACAAAGGCATCATCTGTTTCTTTATTTGGTTCGTCGAGTATACAAAAAATGGAAGCTTTAGGAAAAGTTTATATAAAAATTGCTACGCAAGTTGCTACGGGTGATAAAGGCGTTTTTGATGGAAAGTCAAAAATGATGAGTTTGACAGGGAATCATGTTGTGTTAACTGATGGTGACAATGTGGCAACCGGGTGCAAACTAACGGCAAATATGGAAAGCGGAAAGGCTTTTTTAGAAGGTTGTGAGACACCTAAGAAAAAAGGTCGTGTTTCTATTATTTTAAAACAAAATCAAAAGAATGGTCATTAAGATTTCATGTTTGGAATCAAAATAAAAAAACAGACCGATAGGTATAATCTTGAAAGTGAAGCTTCAAAAAACCCCTTAAAAGGGACCTTGATTGCCAGTAATTTGATTAAAGTTTATCGAGGAAGGCGAACTGTTAATGGTGTTTCTTTTGGCATTCGTACGGGAGAAGCCGTTGGCATTTTAGGGCCCAATGGGGCAGGTAAAACAACTTGTTTTTATATGGTTACGGGGCTTATAAAATCTGATGGAGGATCCATTAAAATTGATGGATTTGATATTACGCATCTTCCGATGTATCGACGTGCGCGTTTAGGTATTGGATATCTTCCACAGGAAGCGTCTATTTTTCGTGGTCTTTCAGTAGAAAATAACATTAAAGCTGTTTTAGAGGTCGTTGAAAAAGATCGCCTTAAACAGCGTGAAGAGTTAGATAGCCTTTTACATGAATTTAAAATTGATCATTTACGTAAAATGTCTGCACTTTCGTTATCTGGAGGTGAACGTCGGCGACTTGAAATTGCGCGCGCTTTAGCTTCTCGTCCCCATTTTATGTTACTTGATGAACCATTTGCAGGAATTGATCCTATCGCTATTTTCGATATTCAACAACTTATTCGTCATTTAACGAAGCGTGGCATTGGTGTTTTAATAACGGATCATAATGTGCGTGAGACATTAGGGCTTGTCGACCGCGCTTATATTATTCATACAGGGCGCGTGTTAGTTCACGGTTGTCCTAACGATATTATCAACAACGTTGATGTACGCAGAATTTATTTAGGAAATCAGTTTTCTCTTTGATTTTACAGCTTTCACGAGTTTCCATTTAAGTTTAACCAAACATTATTACTGAAAATCTCCTTATTTATGCCAAAACTTCTTTTATGACTATAACCTTAGAATGTTTTTATTGAGTGGTGAAAAAAGCTTCATCATTAAAGAGTTAGTTTTTTTTTATAAGTTTAGCTTACTCATGATTGTATCATAGAAAAGATATCACTAGATTAACGTGATAATGAGTGATAAATGAAACTCTCAATAAATGCGTGTGTTATTGAAAGGTAAGAGATGTTTATCATATTTTTCTCTGTAATATATCGATGATGCTGGTTTAGGTATTTTAATAGGAGCGCCGGTTATTCAATAGGAGTTGTCGTATTTTATTGGTTTATATGGCCCTATTAAAAAATAGGAGCTTGACTACAGATATCAGGCTAAATCTATAAATCTTTTAAAATAACCATTAAATCTCTAAAAACCTTTATATTCTTGTTATAAGGCGGTATTCAAGCTATACAGTAATTTTCAAAGTAAAGGTCCATTTTGCTCAGTATGCTTTTCATCTTAATTTAAGGGATCATTTTTAAGGAAAGAAAAACTCTGATAGCGAATTATACATCAATTCTTATGACAAGTTTAATAAATTTATGAATAATGACCTTTTCTAGAGTCGTAAGGAAATTAACTTTATGAACAACTTCATTTCTTTGTTTTCTCATGCCGTTAATGAGGAGCTAAATACTATTTATTGTTGTGTTAAAAGTGATATGACATGTATTGAGTTATCATCCGTTATAAATTGAAAAATAAAAACACATGCGATGTTGCGAAAAGTGAAAGAACATTAAGTATCTATACCGTTTATAGGTTTATTGATGAGCATTTGAGCGTGTAAGAGGAAAATTAAAGTATGAATTTGAGTGAGTTAATAGCACCGGAAGCGATCATTCCGGCTCTTAAGGCTAATTCGAAAAAACAAGTTCTACAAATTTTAGCCGAAAAGGCTTCTAAGCTGACAGGTCTTAGTGAGCATGTAATTTTTGATGTTGTTTTGCAACGCGAGAAGCTTGGTTCAACGGGTTTGGGTGGTGGTATTGCGATTCCTCATGGGAAATTACCTGATATTGATCGGATTGTTGGTATATTTGCACGTCTTGAAAGTCCTGTTGATTTTGAAGCTCTCGATGACGAACCTATAGATCTCGTTTTTCTCCTTTTGGCACCTGAAAATGCTGGTGCAGATCACTTAAAAGCTTTATCTCAGATTGCACGTGTTTTGCGCCATGCTGATGTTGTGCAAAAGTTGCGCAATACGCATAATGCCAATGCGCTTTATGCTTTATTGATTCAAACTTCAGAATCAAATGCAGCTTAAAAGGTATTATGAGCGTATAAATTGCGAGGTATGCACCACAGAGCGTAGGAAATAATATAATTTGCATCTTAAGACTAATAACAAAAGGTTATGTCATGAGATTTAAAAAAAATCATTTCTAAGTGAACCTTCTTTTTAAAGAGCAAGCAACAAAAACGAAGGAGTTGTCCTTTCTTGTTCTCGTATATTAAAGCACCTAATTATTATGTTCATGGATTCTTTTATCCTATTATACTATAAAAACACTATCATTTGAGGTGTGGTGAGATAAATTCTGGAAATCTTCTTGATATATTAAGTGCTTTTAGAGTGCGTGGTAAATATTTTTAAGCAGGATTTGTCTGTAGAGCCTTTAGTTAAGTGAATCACATGAGTGGAAAGGCAAGGGGAACTCGACTCAACAAGAATCCAAACTTCTTATACACCAAATTGGGTTAAAAATCTTCACCCTCTGAGGGTGGGAAAGAAATCAATAGAAAAGTTTATTCGTGCATTGAATTTTTTAGTAAATTAAATTTTGGTACTTAGGGATAATATTATTAAGATTCAAGTAGAAAATAGGGGATATTGTATCCTGTGTGTGTCAATATATTGATTTATAAAGATAATTTACTGTTTTACATGTTGAATGAGAGATCCGAATATCATAAGATTCCCTCATGCCGAACCTATTTATGTTGAATCAATCAAAACCATTCACTTACACGATTACAATTAAGGAAAGCCGTGTGGATAAGACTGTATAAGACAAGGAGTAAAAATGCTTCTTATGAACCGTCTCAAATGCCAAGGGCTGTAGCAATATTGGAAGCTGGCAAAGTGTGATTAAGTATGATTTAGATGTCAGCTGTTGTATAAAGCTCATACTAAAAAATAATTTTGTACGGTAAGAATGAAAACTATACCTTTAGGTTGGGTGAAAGAGTTTTTATGCATAAGAAGATTTATTCAAGTGTCTTTAATTGATTAAAATGTTGTTTAAAAAACGGTAATGTTAGAACTTCTATAGAAAAAAGTTTTATATTTCTTGTTATAAATTACTGAGAAATAAGATAAGAGAACTTGTCAAAAAATTCTTAAAACGTTTTTGGTAACAGGAAGAAAGGAATTGTCTAATACATTTAAAATAATATGTTTAAGCTATTATAAGCTACTAGAATCACTTTAGAACTTAAAATTGGAGATGAAATATATAGGAAGAGTTAATAGGAGCAAAAGAAACAAAGTTACATGTAGTTGTTGAGACAAAATCTAGTACTTTATGTTTCATGACCAATGTAGTGATAATAGTCTATTATTTTTTTAAGATATTTTGAAGATTATGAAAAGGCGATATGGGAACGATGTTGAATACGAAGTATGAATGCACTATAATGGATAAAAGGTGAGGTATTTACGAACATAAATGTATTGAATGTGTGAAGTCGAGAAGTGATATTCGCAAGGCTGTGAAATTTTTGGGGAGGTCAGGGTGTGTTTGCAAAATTTTGCAGCAGATTTCTTGTGATATTAAAGAGTATAGTTTATTTCTTAACAGAGTGGTAGTGTATTTTCATCTCGTTTTGAAGTTCTATTGCTTAAAGAAATCGTTTTTTATACAAAAACGAAATGAGTAGCATAAAATGAAAATGTTATTTTTTAATGTGGTTATTGAATAAGAAGTTTATATTTTGGTAACACCTAAAAGGTCACAATGAAACGTAGAGATCTATTTTAATTGGTGTGAAAATATTTTGCTTATTGGAAGAATTAGGACAGTGATACATGAGTATCGAGTTTTTTTTGAATTTTTCCAATGAAGAGAATCTTGTTAGAGACTAAAGAAGTGAGCTAAATAAAGATGTTTGAAAAGACTGTTATTGCTGCATCTGTAATGGTTCTGGTTACAGCTGGGGCAGCATGTGCACAAACGCCAAATCGTTTAAATCAATTTGAAGCATGGGGGGTCTATTCTTATAAATCGCCCCAAAATACGATTTGCTATGTGTTATCGGTACCTTTGAAGGCTCTTCCAACGACGGTTAATCATGGTGATAATTTTTTCTTAATTACCAAGCGTTCTCATTCACCTGTTTCGTTCGAACCGCAGTTTATGGCTGGTTATACGCTTCAAGAAGGATCGAGAGTGACAGTGACCATTGGAAATAAGGACTTTAATTTTTTCACGAAGGATTCCTCAGCTTGGTTGGCGTCATCAGAGCTAGAAAAGCAGCTTGTTTCTGCTATACGTGCTGGAAACAATATGACAGTGCAAGCGATATCAAAAAGAGGAACGCATACCACCTACACTTATTCCTTAAAAGGGGTCACTGCTGCATTAAACACAGCTCAAAAGTGCCATTAAGGTTTCGATAACTTCTAAAATAGTGATGTGAATTGGAAAGCAATGGCCATTTCCTATGACCTTAGACCAGTTGGTTCATGTTTTGCACGAAAAACAGATAATGTGGTCGTGAAGGAGAGTTCTAAGCTCTCTTTAATTGGTTTGTCGCAAGATGAAATGATACAAGCTTTAAAGACAGTTGGTGTACCAGAGCATCAGACGCGTATGCGTATGCGTCAGCTTTGGCATTGGCTTTATGTGCGTGGTGTTTCAAATTTTGATGAGATGCTGAATATTTCTAAAGCAATGCAAGAAACACTTAAGTGTCATTTTTCCATTATGCGTCCAGAAATTGTTGGAGAACAAATATCAAAAGACGGTACACGTAAATGGCTTTTACGTTTTCCTGCACGTGGAGCTGGAAGACCTGTTGAAATTGAAACGGTTTATATCCCTGAAGAAGGACGCGGTACTTTATGTCTTTCATCGCAAGTAGGGTGTACGTTAACCTGCTCTTTTTGCCATACGGGAACGCAGATGCTTGTTCGTAATCTGACCGCAGAAGAGATTTTGGCACAACTATTGGTTGCACGTGATTGTTTGGGTGATTTTCCTGATAAGAATACCCCTGATGGAGCAATTGTTCCCATTGAAGGACGAAAAATTACCAATATTGTTATGATGGGAATGGGAGAACCTCTTTATAATTTTGAAGCTGTTAAAAAAGCTTTATTGATTGCCTCTGATGGCGATGGCCTTTCTTTATCAAAACGTCGAATTACGCTTTCAACTAGTGGGGTTGTTCCTGGAATTATCCGAACCGGAGAAGAAATTGGTGTTATGTTAGCAATTTCACTCCACGCAGTACACGATACACTAAGGGATATGCTTGTTCCCATTAATAAAAAATATCCGCTTGCTTTACTAATGGAGGCTTGCCGTAATTATCCTGGTCTTTCCAATGCAAAACGAATCACATTTGAATATGTTATGTTGAAAGATATCAATGATAGTTTAGATGATGCTAAGCGATTGATTCAGTTATTGAAAGGGATTCCTGCTAAGATTAATTTAATCCCTTTTAATCCGTGGCCAGGGAGTAATTATCAGTGTTCTGATTGGGAGCAAATCGAGCGTTTTGCTGATGTCGTTAATCAAGCGGGCTATGCTTCTCCTATTCGGATACCGCGTGGACGCGATATTTTAGCTGCATGTGGACAGCTTAAATCAGCTTCAGAGCGCTTACGTAAATCTGAACGGTTACGACTTGAAAATGCCATTGGTCATTAGTTAACGCAATTTTCAGCGATATCGAGGCCTATGCTTTTTTTCAGTAAATCATCATATAATAGCATGTGTGAGACAGAGATTAAGATAGATAAGTGCTAGACGAACAGTCTCAGCTTTTATATGCTAAATGGGGTAAGATATTGTCTATAGTCTGTTTGCATAATCTCTGAAATAAGAAGGAAGCCTAATTTAGAGGGAATATGAGGTCTTAAGGATTGTAACTAATTTTTACCTTATTATCATACTCTTTAATTCGGTTTTATGTCTTTTAAAAGCATCTACGGTAATATCTTTTAAAAAGTGGAGATGGTGCACTGCCTCATGCTTTTGTTTATTACGTTCTTTAATAAGATCACGCTTCACAAGCACAACAGAGGATCTAAAATATAAATACCATTATGTTGTCCATTGATATGTTTTTTAGGTATCTCTGAGTGCACTCTTCATATCACGACAATGCCTGTGAAGAGTATAACAAAAAGGCTCTGTGAAATGTACTATACTCCTACACCTTTATGTTTAATAAAGGTGTAAGTTGATACCACCATTCTATTTTTTAGCTCCCAATGTTGTAAACAGCTTTTGGCACTTAAGATGGTTCATAAGAGGTATTTTTATTCTTTTCTTAGACAGTTTTTATCCATACGAAAACTCCAGCTTCGCTTGTGATGTACAAAGGAAAGGTATTATTTTATTCAACATAAACGGGTTTGAAATGAAAAAATCTTATAATATTTGTTTTTTTATTTAAATTAAAAGCGATACATTACACATATAAATCAATGTTTTGTAACGATAAGGAGATGGAGGGCAAAGCTGGTAAAAGTACCAGCAATAAGCCAGTCGAGAAAGCGAATATAAAGAGGGTTCTTTTTGAGAGTTTTGGTAAGTTTATGCGCTGTAAAAACGATTGCAATTGTAATGGGGAAAGAAATAGGAATATAAGAGAGTCCTAAAAAGAGCAATTTTTGTGTTGCCATAGGATCATTCGCATTGATAAATTGTGGTAAGAATGTCGCGTTAAAGAGTATAACTTTAGGATTGAGAAGATTAATTCCAATACCAGCAAGATAATTACGTTTAGCGCTTTGAGATTTAGAAGATGTCTGTTCAAAGGAAAAAGTGGGGTTTCTCCGTAACGCTTGAAAGGAAAACCATAAAAGATAAAAGGCGCCAACAATTTTCAGAAGAACAAAAGTATGTGGTGCAGCAAAAATAAGCGCTGATAAGCCAAGTGCTACAGCGGTAACCTGAATGGCAAACCCTGTTGCACTACCCAAGGCGCACATAATTCCAGCTTTTTTGCTTTGTGTAATGGTTCGTCCTACAGAAAGCATCATATCTGGTCCTGGAATAAGTGCTAAAATCAACGATGCTAAAGCAAATTGTACAACAATAGACCACTCCGGTAGAAATGACACGTAAATCTCCTTTTATTTTTAAGCAGTGTTCACTATTTATACTTTGAGGCACTTTTATTTACGCTTTTTACGTCTTTTTAATGTTGCTTAAAAAGAATTTATTTTTATATTTCTTGTATCGTTTTGATTTTTGGGTAGAAATAAAAAAAGTAGCTCATATAGAACGTTAAAATGAAAAAGTGGCAAAATATTAGAAAAGTTGTTTTGGCTTATTCAGGTGGATTGGATACGTCAATTATTCTTAAATGGTTGCAAAGTACGCTAGGCGTTGAAGTTGTAACTTTTACAGCAGATTTGGGGCAGGGGGAAGAGCTGGAACTTGCTCGTCGTAAAGCTGAAATGCTAGGTGTTAAAGAAATTTATATTGAAGATTTGCGTGAAGAATTTGTGCGTGATTTTGTTTTTCCGATGTTTCGAGCCAATACCATTTATGAGGGGACTTATCTTTTAGGAACATCAATTGCACGTCCACTTATTTCAAAACGCCTTATTGAAATTGCTAAGGAAACAGGGGCTGATGCGATTGCTCATGGAGCAACAGGAAAAGGCAATGATCAGGTACGCTTTGAGCTTTCCGCTTATGCGCTTAATCCTGATATAAAGATTATTGCTCCATGGCGTGATTGGGATTTTAAGAGTCGGACAGATCTCTTTGAATTTGCTCGTATTCATCAAATTCCTGTAGAAAAGGATAAGCAAGGTGAAGCGCCTTTTTCAGTGGATGCAAATTTATTGCATTCTTCATCAGAAGGAAAGATTTTAGAAGATCCAGCACTTCCTGCTCCTGAATATGTCCATATGCGTACTCTTTCGCCGGAAGATGCTCCAGATCAAGCAACCAGAATTACTCTTGGCTTTAAAAAAGGCGATGCTGTTTCAATCAATGGAAAAAATTTATCTCCTGCAACTTTACTTGCAGAATTAAATCATTATGGGCGCGATAATGGTATTGGTCGGTTAGATTTGGTAGAAAATCGCTTTGTGGGTATGAAATCGCGGGGTATTTATGAAACACCAGGGGGGACCATTCTTTTGACGGCTCACAGAGCGATAGAATCTTTAACACTAGATCGTGGTGCAGCTCATTTGAAAGATGAATTGATGCCACGTTATGCAGAACTCATTTATTATGGATTTTGGTTTTCGCCGGAACGTAAGATGTTGCAGGCAGCTATTGATTTATCTCAAGAACATGTTGAAGGTGAAGTCACGTTAAAGCTTTATAAGGGGAATGTAATTATTGAAGGGCGCCAAAGTAAAAAATCACTTTATTCTAGTGAGTTGGTAACTTTCGAGGATGATCAAGGTGTTTATGATCAAAGAGATGCAACTGGTTTTATTAAATTAAATGCTCTACGTTTGCGTACATTAGCAATGCGTCATCAAGGTGATAAAGAAAAGAAATAGAAAATTACGGTGACAAGTGTAATATGGATTAGTGCTTTTGTATGAAATGCCTAGTTTAAGCATTTTTCTGTTGGTTTTTACCGTTCTTTCGTTCAATACTAGAAGCTTATCTTCTGCGCTAATAAATATAATAAGCAAAACCCATGATAATAATAGCAATGAAGGCTTCGATAATCAAAACAAGTCAATTTTGCTTTATAATATTGAATGTTTTTGATTTTTATCAGAACAAAACATGTTTATAACGAGGGCGGTTTTTGTATTGTGACTTAAGAGTATAAAGAAATTTTCATCTTTTTGCTTGCTATTATTGACGAATAAATTCAAGAACCATACACCCTATTTTAAAAGAGTGTAATTTTTAGGATAAATAATGATGCGTGATCAGTGTGATACCCTCAACCTTACGCCTGAATTAAAAGATGCAGCTTCTCAATCGAGAACTTGGCCATTTGAAGAAGCACGTAAGATTATCAAACGGTATGAAAAAACGGGTTATCCAGACAATGTGATATTTGAAACAGGTTATGGCCCTTCTGGTTTACCGCATATTGGAACTTTTGGGGAAGTTGCACGTACAACCATGGTGCGTCATGCATTTCATATTCTCACGGAGAATAAAGTAAAAACAAAATTACTTTGTTTTTCTGATGATATGGATGGTTTGCGCAAGGTTCCTGAGAATGTGCCTGATCGCGAAAGGATGGAACATTATCTTGGTCAACCGTTGAGTCGTGTACCCGACCCTTTTGGAGATGATTATCCTTCTTTTGGGGCAGCGAATAATGCGCGGTTACGGGCTTTCCTTGATCGTTTTGGTTTTGATTATGAATTTGCAAGTGCTACGGATTATTACAATTCTGGTCGTTTTGATGAAACACTTTTGAAAATCCTTGCCTGTTATGACAAGGTTATGGCAATTATTTTACCAACATTAGGTGAAGAACGGCAAGCGACCTATTCACTCTTTCTACCGATTTCTCCCTTTTCTGGAAAAGTATTACAGGTACCGATGATTGCGCGTAATGTTGAAAAAGGTACAGTCACTTATATTGAGCCAGAAACAGGAGAAACCATAGAAACAGAGGTTACGGGGGGCAAAGTTAAGTGTCAGTGGAAGGTAGATTGGGCAATGCGTTGGACAGCACTTAGCATTGATTATGAAATGGCCGGAAAAGACCTTATCGATTCCACAAATCTTTCTTCTAAAATTTGTAAAGTATTAGGTGGAAACCCCCCAGAAGGATTCAACTATGAGCTCTTTTTAGATGAGAAAGGGCAGAAAATTTCCAAATCCAAGGGAAATGGCTTAACCATTGATGAATGGCTTACTTATGCTCCAACAGAGAGTTTAGGGCTTTATATGTTTTCAAAGCCTAAAACAGCAAAAAGGCTTTATTTTGATGTCATTCCTAAAGCGGTTGATGAATACTATGCGCATCTTTCAGCCTATGGTCGCCAAGAATGGAAAGAGCGTCTGAATAATCCTGTATGGCATATTCATAATGGTTGTCCGCCGCAGGTTGATTTGCCTGTATCCTTTGCGATGCTCCTAAATTTGGTAAGTGCTTCAAATGCGGAGAATGCAGAAGTTCTTTGGGGTTTTATTTCTCGTTACGCTAAAGGAGCAAATGCACAAACTTATCCAGAACTTGATCAATTGGTGAAGTTTGCTATTAAATATTTTGATGTTTTTGTTAAACCAAACAAGAAATTTCGTATACCAGATGATAGCGAACGAGAAACATTAGCACAAATTGATGAAAAATTAGCTCATTTACCTGAAACTGTTGATGGCAACATATTACAAAATATGCTTCTTGATGTTGCACGATTAACGGAACGTTATCAAGATCATAGCAAAAAAAGCCCTGAAGGTGGGCCTGGTGTTTCTAATGTTTTTTTTCAAATGTTGTATGAAGTCCTTCTTGGACAAGAGCGAGGTCCACGATGGGGATCATTTATAGCGCTTTATGGGATTAATGAAATGCGTGCACTGATTGCTGAAACACTTGCACGGCCGACGGAGGAATAATGGAACGAAGAGTGCAGGAAGTAAAGCGACGCCGTACATTTGCAATTATTGCTCACCCAGATGCGGGGAAAACAACATTAACAGAAAAGCTTTTATTGTTTGGTGGTGCTATTCAACTTGCAGGAGAAGTAAAAGCCAAAAAAGATCGTATTCAAACCCGTTCTGATTGGATGAATATTGAGCGTGATCGTGGTATTTCCGTTGTGACTTCGGTGATGACGTTTGAATATGAAAATCATATTTTTAATCTCCTAGATACCCCAGGACATGAGGACTTTGCGGATGATACGTATCGCACTCTCACAGCTGTTGATAGTGCTATCATGGTATTGGATGGGGCCCGCGGGATTGAGCCTAGAACATTAAAATTGTTTGAAGTGTGTCGGATGCGGGATATTCCTATTGTTACGTTTATCAATAAAATGGATCGTGAGGCACGTGATCCTATAGAGCTTTTAGATGAAATTGAAGAAAAGCTTGCTCTTGATACCGCGCCTATAACATGGCCAATTGGGTCGGGTAAAGATTTTGTTGGTACCTATGACCTTCATCATAATCGTTTTCGTCAAAAAGATGATGAGATAATACAGCAGATAGTTTCAAATCCCAGAGAGGTTGTCCATTTACTCCCTGAATATCAACGTTCAACTTTTATTGAAGGGGTAGAACTTGCTCAAAGTGTTTGCAAGAATTTTGATCTGCAAGCTTTCCGTGAAGGTCATATGACACCGGTTTATTTTGGTTCAGCTTTGCGAAATTTTGGTGTTCGTGATTTGATCAATGCGCTTATAGATTTTGGTCAAAGTCCTCGTGATCAAAGTGCAGATCAGCGCAATGTCATAGCAACTGAACCTAAAATGACGGGATTTGTTTTTAAAATTCAAGCGAATATGGACCCTAATCATCGTGATCGTATTGCATTTTTTCGGGTATGTTCGGGAACGCTTGAACGTGGTATGAAAACAAAGTTGGTTCGAACAGGAAAACCGATGACACTTTCGGCTCCACAATTTTTCTTTGCGCGTTCGCGCCAAATTGCTGATCAAGCCTATGCTGGTGATATCGTAGGGATCCCTAATCATGGAACATTGCGTATCGGCGATACTTTGACTGAAGGAGAAGATATCCTCTTTAAGGGAGTACCGAATTTTGCACCAGAGATTTTGCGTCGTGTTTGTTTAGGCGATCCAATGAAAGCAAAAAAGCTCAAAGAAGCTTTGCAACAAATGGCTGAAGAAGGGGTTGTACAATTGTTTATTCCTGATGATGGGTCGCCTTCTCTCATTGGTGTTATTGGTGCTTTGCAAATTGATGTCTTAAAAGAACGATTAAAAATAGAATATTCTTTGCCAGTGAATTTTGAGTCTGCGCGCTTTAATTTATGCCGTTGGATTTCAGCGCAGAGCAAAGATGAGTTGCAAAAGTTTCTCAGCAATCACCGCTCTGCTATTGCGTATGATTTAGAAGGTGATCCAGTTTTTTTAGCGGAGAACCATTTTTCATTGAATTATGAGGCAGAAAGAGCTCCTAAAATAAAATTTTCTGCTTTTAAAGATTATCAAGTACGCTCTTAAAATAAAGAAAAATCTTTTCTACAATAATTTGATTTATAATGATAATTTATCGTTTTTTATATGGGAACAATCAAAATCATTTGTTTAAAAATCATAAGTAGGATTGGTGTGTGCGTAAAACACTTGAAGCAAGAAATACAATACCTCTTATAGATCTTCTCTATAGCCAAGAGCTTTCAAAATATTGGGTGAGGGTAAAAACGATGATGGTGGTTATAGCGTTATGATGTAATGATGGTGGTGTGTGATGTATCTCATCCCATTCACGGAAGTTTACGTTATACTATTCATTTATATTATTTACGGGATGACATGACGAGGTAAGATCAAGTACAATGAAAAATGTCCCTTTAAAAACAAACATATAAAATTGCAACATAATGATATTTTTAGGCATTCTATTTTGCATAAGGGATGTAATCCTAGCAAGATAGAGGCTTGCACGATAAACTTTCGCAAAACTCTCTCCCTCAAAGTAATCTGTTTTCGCTGTGAAATGTGGAAATATTATTATTTTTTTCCAAGCTTTTTATGGGATTCTAAAATATTATTTATGAAACTGATTTTTTAAGTTTTGCAATATCATGATATCTATTTTTTTCTGAAAGTGATGGAGTATGTAAAGGATATTTTTAGATTGAACTGTATAAAAAATACGGTAAATTTATTTATTATTAAAAGAGTTACAGTGCACTGGTACCTCTAGAACCTTTTAAAACTTTAATATTTATTTTTATATTACCTATTTGAGTTAGAGAATAAACTGTAGCCAATTCTACGTTGAAAAATATCAGAAAAATTTTATATATTTTTTCGCGATGACTTAAGACATATAATTTATTTCGATATTTTTTAAATCTAAACTAAAAAATCTGCTTTATAAACATAGCTTTTCAGTTTTTCCTTGTATAAATATTGTATACAGTCAAAATAATACAAATAATCAATAAGCTGAAATTTGTTATCCCAAATATGAGATCATATGACCTATAAACCGCATGTCTTTTCTATTTCTCCGGGAACTGCTTTTTTGCCTCACTTTGTTGATGCACTACTTTCTGGTAGCCTTATTGATAATTTCGCTTCAAGTGGAGACATTCAAACTGCCCTTGCCGATAGCCTTATTTATGTTCCGACACGTCGTGCTGCTCGCGCTTTGCGTTTAGCCTTTGTTGAAAGAAGTGATACACAATCAACATTTTTGCCAACCATTCGTGCTCTAGGAGATGTCGATGAAGACAGTTTTCTTTTTGTTGAAAATCATACCAGCGCTCTCGATCCACCTATTGGAGAAAGCGAACGTCTTTTACTTTTAGCGCGCCTTATCCGTCCATGGCGTGAAAATTTGCCTGCGCATCTGCGTGCCATGTTTGGTACAGAAGATGTACTTATTCCGGCTCATAGTGCTGATGCGATTTGGCTTGCGCAAGATTTAGCACATTTGATGGACGAAATTGAAGCAGAAGGAGCAGATTGGTCAGAACTTAAAAATATTGCACCTGATATGGTCGCTGAATGGTGGCAAATAACGCTCGATTTCTTGACTATTGTTACGCAAAATTGGCCAAAAATCTTGAAAGAAAAACAACGAAGTAATCCCGCTGAATGGCGTAATCAAGTACTCACAATGCATGCAGAAACTTTGCGATGCATGCAGCCTGATAAACCGATCATTGCAGCTGGTGTGTCAGGTTCTATGCCCGCAGTTTCTCATCTTTTAAAGGTTATATCTTCTCTGCCCAAAGGGGCTGTTGTTCTTCCTGGTCTTGATCTTCATATGGATGAAGAACAATGGAATGCACTAAGCACAAGCAATAAAGAAAAAACAGCTTGTGATTTTTTTGATCCTGCAGAAAATGTTTTTAGCCATCCTCAATATCATTTAAAAAAACTTCTAACTCTCATGGAGTGTCAACGTCATCATGTTTGCGAAATTGGCCAACAGAGTAGCACAAAGAAAAGACGAATGGCTCTTTTATCAGAAGCACTCCGACCAGCTTCTACAACAGATAAATGGGTACAAATTGTCCGTGATGATTATGAAAATCTTTGTGCAGATTGGTCATTTATTGAAGCTATAAATGAACGTGAAGAAGCTCTTGCGATAGCTGTTACCTTACGCAAAGCTATTGAAGAACCCAAAAAAACTGCAGCCCTTATTACAAATGACCGTAATTTAGCACGCCGTGTTGCTGTGGAATTACAGCGATTTGGAATTGAAGCAAATGATTCAGGCGGAATACCACTTGCACAAACATTGCCTGTAACTCTCTTACGACTTATTTTAGAAAATGTATTGCAAGCTGATGATCCCATTGCTTTTCTTTCTCTTCTTAAACATCCCCTTACAACACTCCAACAAAACCGTCATCGTTTACGGGAAATGGCAGAAAATTTTGAACTTTTTGTTCTTCGAGGGAATACAGGGCGCATCAATCTTTGCGAGTGTGATCAATTTCTTGAAAAATGGATTGAAACATACTTTCATAATAGTTCTGAAATCAACGCTCTTGATCAGCAGAAATGTGAAGAAGCACGTCTCCTTTGTCATCTTTTGAAAAAAGCTGTTGAACCTTTAACATCTCTTATGAAACAAGAGAAAGAATGCACCATCAATGAGGCTGCAATAGCAACTGTTGAGGTTTTTGAAAATTTTGGTCGCAATGAGGATAATTCTCTTGCACATCTTTATCAACATGAAGCTGGACAAGCCCTATCAAATTTTTTGCGTGAATTGGTCAGTGATCAATCAGGATTAACATTTCATCTTTGCGAATGGCCTGCTATGTTTTCTGCCATAATAGCAACCCGTTCCGTCGCACCTTCGCCTGGAGGACATCCACGTTTATTCATCTGGGGTACTTTGGAATCGCGTTTGCAAACGGTTGATACAGTGGTCATCGGCGGTCTTAATGAAGGGTCATGGCCGATATCAACCCGAAATGATGCTTTTTTATCGCGACCGATGAAAATGATGTTAACTCTGGAACCACCAGAGCAGCGTATTGGTATTTCTGCGCATGATTTTCAATGGGCGATGGGAATGGAAAAAGTGGTGATGAGTCGCGCATTGCGCGTTAATCATACGCCTTCCATTCCTTCACGCTGGCTACAACGCATGGAAACAGTTGTAGGAAAACAGGTTTGGGAACAAATCCGTGAACGAGGTGAAATACTACGCCATTGGGCAAAGATGCTTGATCATACAAGCATAACTTCTGAGGTGGAACGTCCTTGCCCTTCTCCGCCTCTTGATATACGCCCGCGTCATTTTTCAGTTACTGAAATAGAAACATTGCGATATGATCCCTATGCTATTTATGCTAAAAAAATCTTAAGGCTCAAACCACTTAAAGAACTTATTCATGATCCTAGCGCTTCAGAACGAGGAACACTTTATCACGCTATTCTTGCAGCTTTTTGCACACAAATGAAAAATCCAAATGCTGCAAATGCACTCAGTGTACTGCTTGCTATTGGGCGTAAAGAGTTTGATAAATTCAATTTTCCACCCGATATTGAAGTAATTTGGTGGAATAGTTTTGAAAACCTTGCTCCACGCTTTATTCAATGGGAACAAAGTTTAGGACTGCGAGAGCGATATTCGGAAGTGGTATCACAGAAAATTCCTATAGGAACAACAGGAGTAACCCTTTCAGGACGTGCTGATCGTCTTGATGTTTTGCCAGATAAAACGGTTGAAGTTCTAGATTTCAAAACCGGAACCCCTCCTTCATCAAAACAAGTTCGTGAATTATTATTTCCGCAATTGGCTTTAGAAACAGCTTTACTCATACAAGGGGGCTTCCCAGATTTTCAAGATTTTACCCCCTCAAATTTATTTTACATTCCTCTTAACAAAAAAGGTGAAATTAAATCCCAATCAATTCTTTTAAAGAAAAAAGACGGAAAAACTCATCTAAGTGCTGTTGATCTTGCTGAAAATGCATGGGAAAATCTTATCGCACTCATAACTTATTATCAAAATCCACAACAAGGTTATCTCTCACATGCTGTCCCCATGTCAAAACGATATGAAGGTGACTACGACCATTTGGCTCGGTTGTGGGAATGGTCAAGTGGTTTTCATAAAGAAGAGTAATCATGACGTTTTTTTCTATTCCTGAAGCCGCTCTTGATGCACAAGCAACAGCAACACATCCCCAAAAAAACGTGTGGGTTTCTGCAAATGCTGGATCTGGAAAAACCCACGTTTTAAGCGAACGTGTTATCCGTTTGCTTTTAAACGGTACGCCTCCAGCACGTATTTTATGCCTTACTTATACAAGAGCTGCTGCTGCTGTTATGCAATCACGAATTTTTCGCACGCTTTCCAGTTGGAATGAGCTCGATGATGCACAGCTGCAAGAAACCTTAACACAGTTTGAAAAAAAGCCTGTTAATGCGCAAAAACTAACTTATGCACGACAACTCTTCGCGCGTGCTCTCGAAACGCCTGGTGGCTTAAAAATTCAAACGATTCATGCTTTTTGTGAAGCTCTCTTACATCAATTTATGTTAGAAGCCAATATTGCAGGGCATTTTGAACTTCCCGATGATATCGGTCGAAAAAAATTACGACAAGAATCCCGTCGTCAACTTTTAGCCCGTCGTGATGTACAACCTGCTTTGCAACAGTTACTTCAAGTTATTAGCGAACATACTTTTAACCAATTGCTCTATGAAGCAGTTGAAAAGCAACATAAATTGTCTGATTTTTTATCTTCTCTTTTATCTGAAAATGGAGAAGAAAAATTGCGCGCGCTTTTTAACTTAGCGCCCAATGAAACAAATCAATATCTGCTGGAACAAATTAAACAAACAGCGCGCCTTCCTCTTTATGCTCTTAAGCATTGTGAAATCAATGGTAGTCAAAGCTTTAAGGATATGGTGGAAAAACTTTCCCAATTAGAAAAGGTGCATGATGAGAAAAATATTCTCAATATTATTTCTGATATTTATTTTACAATCAAAGGTGAGCCGCGTAATTTTTCAAATTTATCTCGTAAAAAATCAGACGAAATTTGGCCTTTTATTCAACAAATGCTTGAAGATAAACAAAACAAGCTTTCTGTTCTTTTAGAAAAATATCAATGCGCAAAGGTTGCCACTCTCAATATGGCTGCTTTTCAGCTTTGTGCTATTTATCTCAAAATTTATAAGAATCTAAAAAAGTCCAATGGCTTCTTAGACTTTGATGATCTTATTGAGCGTACACTTCATTTGTTACAGCGCAAAGGTGCAAGCCAATGGGTGCACTATAAACTTGATCAGGGACTTGATCATATTCTACTTGATGAAGCACAAGACACCAACCCTGAGCAATGGCAAATTATTCAACTGTTGGCACAGGAATTTTTTTCAGGGTATAGCCAACGAACAAACATACGCACTCTTTTTGCTGTTGGAGATGAAAAGCAATCTATTTATTCTTTTCAAGGCGCTGCTCCAGAAAATTTTGCTGCAAATGGACGAATTATTCAAAAAAAAGTGCAGCAAACAAATCAGCAATTTGAAAAAATACAACTGCATTATTCTTTTCGCTCTACAGCAGATGTTCTTAAAAGTGTTGATCTTGTTTTTGAAACACCAGAAAACTATAAAGGACTTTCGGCAGAAAATACAAAAACGGTGCATGAAGCTATTCGTGTTCACAGTCCCGGTGAAGTTGTTATATGGGATGCCATTTCCAAAGAAACGAGTGACTTTCCTCAAGATTGGCATACAACTGTTAATCATTTAGATACACCTGAAGTGCGTTTAGCAGAAAAAATTGCTGAAACGATTGCCGACTGGTTACAAAAAGGCGAAATGCTTCCAGCAAAAGGACGCTTAATACGTGCAAGTGATATTATGATCTTGGTCCGTAAACGTGATCAATTTGTCTCAGCTCTTTCCCGTGCTCTTAAACACCGTAATATTCCCGTAGCAGGAGCTGATCGTTTACAGCTTACCAAACATATTAGTATCCGTGATTTAATGGCGCTTGCACGTTTTGTTTTACAGCCACAAGATGATCTTTCTCTTGCTTGTGTTTTAAAAAGCCCACTTTTTGCTCTTAGTGAAGAGGAACTCTATCAGCTTGCAGCACACCGCACCGGCTCTCTTTGGCAAAGCTTATTTACGCACGCATCATCGCTGGCATCTTTTAAAGATGCTTTTGAAAAGCTAAACCATTATCGCGCTTTAGTGGATAAAATACCGGTTTTCGAGTTTTATAGCCATATTTTGAATAATGATAAGGGAAGACAAAAAATTCTGTCTCGTTTAGGATCTGAAGCAAATGATGTGCTCGATGCTTTTATGGATTATACGCTCACTATTCAAAAAACAGGATTACCAGGATTACAAGCTTTTTTAGAAACATTAAGTGCAAGCGAACCAGAAATTAAACGTGAATTTGAACAAAGTAATGAAGAAATTCGCATTATGACTGTTCATGCTGCAAAAGGACTAGAGGCTGCTGTTGTGTTTTTAGTCGATCCAGGTAGTGCGATTTGGCATCCTCAGCATGCGCCTCACTTGCTTAAAGTTCCTTTAAACAATGCACAATGGAATGGAAAACAAGCCTTTATTTGGCATCCCAATGAAAAGTTTGATACAAAACTCTCTAAACAAGCAATTTCATATTTAAAAGAGCGTGCAGAAGAAGAATATAGGCGTCTTCTTTATGTAGGAATGACACGTGCTGAAGATCGCTTGTTTATTTGTGGATATAAAGGCCCGAAAACGCCATCTCATACATGGTTACAACTCGTAAAAAAAGCCCTCGAACCGCATGCCCTTGCTATAAAAGATTCTTCGGAAGATATTGCAGCTTTGCGTTATTGCATTACACCTGCTTCTTCTGCTTCTATAAACTCAAAAGTCCCTTGTGCTGAATGCCAAACCTTACCACCTTTACCTGCTTTTTTCTCCCATAAAATACCAGAAGAACCAGTGCTACCAAAACCGTTGAGACCCTCTGTTGCTAGTCTTTCCATTGAGGCTGATACCGATATTTCTTCTAATTCAAAATATCATAGCGTCTCGCCTGTTTTGGGAGAAAAAAATACCAACAGGGCTTTTTCCATTGAATATGGTAATCTCGTTCACCGATTGTTACAATACTTACCCGATTGTCCCCCACAAAAACGTCGAGATTATGCTCGAAACTATCTCAATATCAAAGCCTCTCATTGGGATGAAAGCCAAAGAGAAGATGCTCTTCGCCATGTTTGGAAAATATTAGATCATGTTTACCTCAAGCCCCTTTTCTCTGAGCATTCACGTGCTGAGGTCTCCTTAATGGGTATTGTGAAAATTCGTGGAAAAGAACAAGCAATTTCTGGTCAAATTGACCGTCTTTACATCACGCAAAACAGCATTATCTTTGCCGATTTTAAAACAGGAACCCCACCAGAAAATGAAGCTGCTATTGCTTCCCATCACTGGTTGCAAATGGCTCTTTACCGAAAATTGTTGCAAGCTATTCATCCCGATAAAGATATCCAGGCTCTGCTTATCTACAGTAAAGAAGCCAAAATTTTTAAACTTCCTCCAGAAAAACTTGAGGCATTTCTTAGTGAAGTTGCTTTATAAGCTACTCTTTTCCTTGCAAATCATCTTTACACTTTATTTACTTTCATAAAATCGCCCAAACAAACACAATGCACAATCTCTAGTGTAAAAAAGTCCTTTAATAATTTATCTTTGCAATAACTTGATATGAATTGTTATTATACCAATCTATAAAAAGTGAATATAAAGGATAAATCAATGACGTGTATAAAAGTTGATAAGGACAATTTCGAAAGTGAAGTTCTAACCTCTTCCACCCCTGTTGTGGTTGATTTTTGGGCAGAATGGTGTGGCCCTTGCAAAGTGATTGCTCCAATGTTGGATGAGATTTCAATAGAAATGCAAAATCAAGTTAAAATTGCTAAGGTAAATATTGATGAAAATCCGGAACTGGCTACCCAATACGGAGTACGTTCTATCCCTACATTATTAATGTTTAAAAATGGAAATATTTCATCGAATATGGTTGGCGCTACCTCTAAAGGACGTCTTTCTGAATGGATAAAAGATGGGCTTAGTTAATTCCACATATAATCACTATAAAGGAGAGAAGTTTTGTCTCTCCTTTTGACTTTTTAAAATATTCTTTTTTGCATTATATTATAATGAAAAGACAATAAAAATCAAAATTTTAAATGAATTTAAGAATTCGTGCTTTTATGCATGATTCAATTGACCATTTTTATAAAAAATTGCTTTGTATGAAGAATATAGGCAATTCTTTCCTTATATGCGTGTTAAAAAATATTGGGTGAATGATAATTTCATAAAGGTATTTTTATCTTAGATAAGACTATTGAGATAGATAGTGCTTTCAACACATAAAAGGAGATTTTAAGCAAAAACTTTGCAAATTACTTTTCTGAAGCTCACAATTTTTAAGCAGAAAGAAACAAGCAATTCACTACAGGTTATAGAATGCTCTTCTAAAGGGTTACCACTTCAATTTAAAATTCTCTTATACTATTCTCTAGAATCAAAATTGTAGGTATCAGATTCTCTAAAATAAATTGATGAATTCCTATAAATTAACGGCTGTCCTTTGCAATTTATGTCATTGTTATATGAAAGAGTCAGCACTTCGTTTCATCTTCCATGGTCGGTGCCTCCATGAAGCCTTATTTATGTTGTTCATCATCTCAAATTTCATAGGTATATCCTGAGATATTACCAACTAAAAAAATGATGATGCCCATGATTATATCTATGTTTTTTAAAATGTACGAATTGTAAAAGACTGTTGCAAACATTCAATGGAATGTTGTGCTGATTTAACTGTTACATGACGCCCATGTTCTTTATAGTGTAAGGTGAGTGCAAAAGTGGCAAGCTCTAAAAGAGCTGTATTTCTTTCTGGCCATTCAACAAGTAAAATATTTTTCTCACGAGCTTCATGAAGCCCTAATTCATCAATTTCTTCTGCCATAGAAAGGCGATAAAGATCAGCATGAATAATTTCAAACTTTGGAAGTTGATAGCTTTGCACAAGAGTAAAAGTAGGGCTTGGAACATCCATAGTGTTATCGTTTGCAAGTGTTTGGATGATTGTACGTGCAATGGTTGACTTTCCAGTTCCAAGATCCCCTTGCAGCGTTACAAGATCTCCTGGCTTTAAAGAAAGAGCTAAATTTTGTGCAAAAAGCTTTGTTGCCTCTTCATTTTCAAGAAAAAAACTAAAATTCATTAAAAGTTCCATGAAATGGATGAAAAATTTTTGTTATCATAAAAGTTAAAATTAAAAAATCTTATCTCCTTTGGAGAGTGGGAAAAAACATTTAACTGTTGTTCCTTTTCCAGAACCGGTAAGAATTTCAACATGTCCACCGTGTAGTTCAACGAAACTTTTCACAAGGGAAAGGCCAAGACCCGCTCCCGCACGCCCACCATGGTGTGAATGGGAAGAAAAACGTTTAAAAATACGATCAAGGACGTCTTCTGGGATGTCAGAGCCCTGATTGTGAACGCTAAAGACAATGTTATCATCTTGTTCATCGACGCAAAATTCAATAGTACTCGCCTCCGTTGCAAAATTAATAGCATTGCTCAGTACATTCACAAAAATTTGATGCAAGCGTTTTTCATCAGCAGAAATAGAATTTAAGGAAGGGGAAATTTGTTGTAAAAGCGTAATATGACGTTCATTAAGGCGATCTTCTACGCGTGCTACTGCTTGTATCATAGCATCGGCAATGTTAACCGATTTTATGTCCAACTCCATAATGCCTGCATCAAGGGTAGCAAGATCAAGAATATCGTTAACAATATTTAAAAGAGTTCCTGATTCTGAATGAATGTGTTCAAGATATTCTTGTTGACGTTCATTGATAGAGCCGAAAATTTGATCACGTAAAATATCGGAAAATCCAATAATATTTGTGAGAGGTGTGCGCAATTCATAAGAAACATGTTGGACAAATTCATTACGCAAACGATCAGCACTTTCTAATGCTTCATTTTTTTCTTGAAGAGCACGCGCAACATGAACAGTGTCCGTAACATTCACAAAAGTAAGCATCGTTTGTCCATTAGGAAGAGGGACCAAAGTATAGTCAATAATCATATCATTTTTAAGATCTATACGACCTGAAAATGTTTCACGTTTTTCAGCAAAACCGGTAATGAACTTGGTAAACTGATCCCATTCTGTCCCCAAGGTTAAGGCTGAACAATGGCTTTGTAACTGTGTAATATGGGTTCCTTCTACCAGTAAATTATAAGGAAGAGACCACAATTTCGACAAGGCAGGATTCGATAAGCGAAGGCGTCCATCAGTACCAAAAACGACCACGCCTTCAGAAAGTTTATCAAGTGTTTCACCTTGTATTTTAATAAGTGTATTATAACGGCGCTCAAGATCAATTTTTTCTGTAAGGTTTTCGTAAAGCCAAGTGACACCTCCTTGTGGATGAGGGTTCGAGACAACACGCACCGTACGCCCATCTGGAAGATTCCAAATTTGTTGGTTTGATTCTGTTTGCCAATAGGCTTTTAAAAGTTCTTCTTTCCATGCGCGCCAATCAGGGTGTTCAGCAATGAGCCCCTTTTCACGTAAACGTTCAAGAAACAATGTATGGCTTGGTTCACTTTCTAAAAAAGAACTCTCCAACGGCCATAAAATTTTGAAAGCATGATTACAGAATTTTAATTTTTGGTTTGTATCAAAAATGGCTACAGCTGTTGAAATTTGGTCAAGTGTTTCACAATGGCTTTGAAGAACATATCTTAATTCATGAGCAAGATTTTCATATGCGCTGTCATCACGTGCAAAAGCTGCCATTCCTTCAGCTGTTGTAATACGTGTGAGATGAAAACGGTGCCGTTCTCCACCAATAACCGTATGAACATGTTCTTGAAAAATTGTTTCTGTTTCATCTGTTTTGCGTTGT
The DNA here is from genome assembly GCF_042194905.1 of Bartonella sp. CL63NXGY. Classification (NCBI taxonomy): domain Bacteria; kingdom Pseudomonadati; phylum Pseudomonadota; class Alphaproteobacteria; order Hyphomicrobiales; family Bartonellaceae; genus Bartonella; species Bartonella sp. CL63NXGY. Next base: position 172,280 of record NZ_JBHINK010000001.1, on the reverse strand, counting down.
GTATTTTCATTGAAAAGATCCCCCACGTCATCACTGTCTTCAGGAAAGTCTGTCATTTCTCTAAAGGCGCGATTGATAAAACAAACTTTTCCTTCACAATCTTTTATCCATACGGGCTCTTGAATAAGATCAAGAAGATTACGCTGCATTCTCAGTTCAGTAAGAAGGCGGGCTATATCTTTCTCTAAACGAGCATTTTCACTCTGTTGTTTTGAGATATCTTGAAAACGAGCAATAGCGACTGTTCCTGCGATGACTCCTGTAACTTGTAGCAGTACATTGTTTGTGGTGGTGATAGAAAGATCAAAAGGGTGACATTTACAACGTAGTTGAGTCAATGCATAATCAAGTTCTCGCAGAGAATTTTCTTCAACCCAGAGCTCAAAACGCTGAAAATCTTTCTGATCGATTCCTATTTTTTGCAATGCAGAAAGAGCACCAACAACACGGGGTAAGGTTGTTGGATTTTCCCAAATAAGAAGGAATTGCTCGGTTTCTTTCAGAAGCCATTCATAATATTTAAGTTTTTCAGAAAAATTTGCCTGAAGTATCTTCAAAGGCTTCTGTGCAGTTTTTTTTGCACGCACGGTAACAGCTATGCACGAGAGAAGTGAAGCACAAGAAATTCCTCCACACAGCGCTAAAAGCAGCCATGGACTATTTGGAAAAGTGAAGAAAAATGGTAAATAACCTTCCAATGACTGAGCAACAGCGCATGTTGGAGAAAAAAAGAAAAAAAGGCAAAATATATACGTATAGATTCGGATCACTTTTTGAGCTTTTTCTTTGGGGTTATAGTCACCAAAGCTAGGCACGGCATCTTTCCCTTTTTTAACCCAAGGAAACGTATTAGTAACGGTAATGGTTTGGTTTATAAGGTCCTTGTGGTGAGACTCCAATATAGGCGGCTTGTTCTTCTGATAAAACACTTAATTTTATTCCTAACCGATCAAGATGTAGACGTGCAACTTTTTCATCAAGATGTTTAGGCAAAACAGTGACTTCATTTGTATAGTGTTCTGCACGGGTAAAAAGTTCAATTTGCGCTAAAACTTGATTAGTAAACGAGGCTGACATGACAAAAGAAGGATGCCCAGTCGCATTCCCGAGGTTTAACAAACGCCCTTCAGAGAGCAAAATGATGCGTTTTCCATCGGGAAAGGTGATCATATCAACTTGTGGTTTTATATTTGTCCATGGCAAATTTCTAAGGGCAGCGACTTGGATTTCGTTATCAAAATGACCAATATTTCCAAGAATACACATATCCTTTACTTGTCGCATATGGTCTAAACGAACAACATCTTTATTGCCTGTTGTCGTGATGATAATATCAGCACTGGAAGCAGCATCATCCAAATTAACAACTTCATAGCCATCCATAGCGGCTTGAAGAGCGCAAATGGGATCAATTTCTGTTACTTTAACACGAGCCCCAGCACCAGAAAGAGATGCTGCTGAACCTTTACCTACATCACCATAACCACAGACAATGGCAGTTTTACCGGCGATCATCACGTCTGTTCCACGTCGAATACCATCAACCAATGATTCTTTACATCCATATTTATTATCAAACTTTGATTTAGTGACGCTATCATTAACATTAATAGCAGGAAAAGGTAGAAGTCCTTCTTTTTGTAACTGATAAAGACGGTTTACACCTGTTGTGGTTTCTTCGCTTATACCTTTAATTGCTGCACGCTGTCGTGTAAAAAAACCTGGCGTTGCATACATACGCTTTTGTATTTGTTTGAAAAAAATTTCTTCTTCTTCTGTTTTGGGATGCGATAAAATATCTTTATTTTGTTCTGCACGACTTCCCATTAAAATATAGTTTGTGGCGTCAGCTCCATCATCTAAAATAAGATTGGAAGGATTACCATCTGGCCATTGGAAGATTGCATCTATATAAGTCCAATATTCTTCCAATGTTTCACCCTTAACGGCAAATACAGGAATGCCAGTTGCGGCGATAGCTGCTGCTGCATGGTCTTGCGTAGAAAAAATATTGCTAGAGCTCCACCGTATATCGGCGCCAATGGCTTTTAATGTTTCAATTAAAACAGCTGTTTGAATTGTCATGTGCAATGAGCCAGAAATACGCGCTCCGCGCAAAGGTTGGCTGGAAGAAAACTCCTTACGACAAGCCATCAAACCAGGCATTTCAGTTTCAGCAATATTAAGTTCTTTACGACCATAAGCGGCAAGTGCAATATCTTTGACAACAAAATCTTGAGCTGCCATTCTTCATTCCTTTAAAATAAGTTTTTCCAAGACGGTAGGAGAAATTAAAAAAAAATGCAAGACAAGAAGAGGACTTCTCTATGTGAAAAAGCTCTTTTAAAATCTCCATAAATTTGTGCAACAAATATGCATTTACGGATCTGAGTAGTGATGTTACTAACAGAATAAGAGATCTTCATGATAAGTCTTATTATATAAACAAAACTCTATCCTTTTCACGTAACTTTAAAGCTTTTAAAAATCTCTAGAGGGAATACCTTTTAAATAATAAAAATGGTGCATTGCTTCACAGTTTTTATATCGATTTTTTATGGGATAATATCGAAAGTAGTATACCCATATTCTACTCACTTATGCGGTTGTTGAAAAAGGAAGTATTACTTTAATCTCATTATTAAGCTTTTTAGCAAAATAATATAATGCAAAGCCATAGGCTATCATGTTTATGAATAGGCAATTCAGAATCGGTTCTTTAGGATTCCAATATTGCATCTGCTCTTGGATAAAGACAGTTTATAAGAAGTGCTTTTCTTCTGTTTTCAAAGATTTTTATCAAAAGACTATAGATATACGATTAAACATTTTTTGTGATACTGAATAGAGTATTTAAAATGTAAAAACATCACTCTATTGAACACTCTGATTTTAAAACTGCTAACAACGAGCGATGAATTATAAATCAAATAATTAACTCAGTTTTAGAAGAATTTATTCTAAACGAATAGGTTTTGGGAAAATTGACCATGTGGACGAAATCGCCAAAGATAACTTGGCAAGAATGCTGCCATTGCTCTGGGGGTAATTCCCACACCTTCTAGAGTATATCCATTCTCTATAGCTTCTTTAGAAACAATGTTATCCATTTGCAAAAAACGTATCTGATTGGCTGTTACGAGTGTTGGTACAAAAGGCAATTTACCGACTGTTCCCAAAATTCCTCCAATCAATAGACCAGCAGAAAGGGGCATGGATAGGATTGTTTTTTTACGGTGAATAATTTTGAGTATATTTTCAAGAGTATTTTGGAAGGTGATAATCTGGGGACCACCAAGATCATAATTTTTTCCCCAAGAAACTTGTCCATCTAAAGCGCGCGCGATAAACTCAGCAACATCACCAACATACACGGGTTGCAATTTGCTTTGCCCACCTCCAAAAAGAGGCATAATTGGTAAAAAACGTGACAAATCTGCCAAGGTGTTAAAGAAACAGTCCTCTGGTCCAAAGATAACGGATGGACGGATAATAATTGCTTGAGGATGCTTGTTATGAATGATTTGTTCACCCATAAACTTAACACGTGCATAAAGACATGAAGCATTCTCGTTAGCCACAAGTGTTGACATATAGATTAGCGGAATACCAGTTTCTGCTGTTAATTCAGCAACATTGTAAACACCATCAATTTGTGTTTTTTTAAAATTCGATTGATTTGCTTGTTTTAAGCTACCAGGCAAAAACACTGCTGCATCAGCTCCAAGCAATGCGCGTGTAACAGAAGCACGATGCTTGATATCTGTTTTAAGCATTTGGGTTTGTCCTACTTCTCCTATTTGAAGCATGTAATAAGCTTTTTGTGGACAACGAACAGCGATACGAACGCGATACCCCCGCTTAGTCAAAGTTTCAACGACATGTCGTCCTACAAAACCAGATCCGCCAAAAACAGTAATAAGTTTAGGATGTTGATAAAGTGCACAATCAAGTTGCATGATGAAAAAGTCTATCTTTCAAAGTTTTAAAAATGGCTAATTTTTAGCACGGAGGTGTTTTATTGTCACGCAAAATATCGCCCGCAAGATAAAGGGAACCACCAATAAGGACAATTGCCTCTTTATATTCCACCTTAATCTTATGCAAAGCATCTTGTAGATGAGCTTGTGGAGTAGCAAGGATTCCTGCTTTTTGCGCTGATTCAGCTAAGTTTATTGGAGAGATACTTGCATTATTGTTAATCAGCGGTATCGTATATACTTTATCGACAAGGTTTGCTAAGGAACGAAAATAACCGACAGCATCTTTGGTATTGAGCATGCCAGCAATCATAATAATAGGACGATCTGTTTTTTTTCTCCATTGTGCAAGTTCTGCTCCAATAACTTTTCCAGCAGCAGGATTATGACCACCATCTAACCATAAATCGATATTAGGAGACAGTTGATCAACCAAATGTCCCTGGGTAAGATGTTGCATTCGTGCGGGCCAATAAATATTTTTCAAAGCATCATTTATGGCTTGTTCTGAAAGTTGAAAACCTGCTTGAAAGACTGCTTCAAGAGACGCGCCAGCATTAGCAACTTGGTGGTCTCCAATAAGGTTAGGAAGGGGAAGATCCATGAGACCTTGATTGTTTTGAAAAACCATACGTCCATGTTCTTTATAACTTTGATAATCTTGATCAAATAGAGAATAAGATGCTTTATTTTTATTAGCAAGGGGTATTAGAGTAGCAAGAGTTTCTTCATAATTTTGCTTTCCAATGACTACAGGAACGTTTGGTTTGATAATCCCTCCTTTTTGAAAAGCGATTTGAGCAATTGTCTTTCCAAGAAAGATCTCATGATCATAATCAATGGGCATAATAAGTGATACAGCTGGTTTGTTAACGACATTGGTAGCATCAAAATGTCCTCCCAATCCAACTTCTAAAATGACAACATCAGCTGGATGTATACTAAACAGCATAAAGGCAGCGGCTGTAAAAATTTCAAAAATAGTAATCGGCTCTTGACGATTTACTTTTATAATTTCATGGATTGTCTCAGCTAATTGGTTTTCTGTAACAAGTTGACCACCTCCTTTTTGACCTAACCGGCAGCGTTCATTCCAGTTGACGAGATGAGGTGAGCTATAGACATGAACGCGGTAGCCTGCACTTTCCAAAAGAGCACGGCAAATTGCTGAGGCAGATCCTTTGCCATTTGTTCCAGCGATGTGAATAACAGGTGCAAGTTTTAAATGTGGATTACCAAGACGCTCTAAAAGGTGAACAATACGCTCTAAAGAAAGATCAAATTTTTTCGGATAATTTTTTAGTAAATCATCCACCACCCTTTGTATTTGGCTTTGTTGCATAAATTTAAGCTGCTTTTGTTGTAGAAAGCGATGTTTGAGAGTCTGTTGGGGATGGATCAGAAGGGTTAAAAACAGCAGGGCGTTTCATCATCAAGCGTAAAAGACGTGCAATGGTTGTTTTCATGTCTAAACGCGATACAACCATATCAATCATACCATGTTCAAGCAGATACTCACTACTTTGAAAACCTTCTGGTAGGGTTTCGCGTATAGTTTGTTGAATTACACGTGGACCAGCAAAACCAATCATAGCGCCAGGTTCGGCAATGTGAATATCACCAAGCATGGCGTAAGAAGCAGTAACACCACCGGTGGTTGGATTGGTCAGCACAACAATATAGGGAAGTTTTTCTTCTTTCAACATTTCAATCGCTACTGTTGTACGAGGCATTTGCATCAACGAGAGTGTTCCTTCTTGCATGCGTGCACCACCAGAAGCAGCAAAAAGAACCAGCGGGCGCCTTTCAGCAATAGCAGTATCAAAAGCTTTGATAATAGCTTCTCCTGAAGCCATACCGAGTGATCCACCCATAAAGGCAAAATCTTGAACGATTGCAATAATTGGTAAGCCTTCAATCGTACCACGTGCACTTAAAATATTGTCATCAACACCAAGTTTAGAACGATAATCTTTTAACCGGTCAATATAGCGTTTTTCGTCACGAAATTTTAAAGGATCTGTTACAACTTTTGGATTTTCAAGAGTTGTATAAACACCATCATCAAAAAAATGCATGAGACGATTTTTAGCACTGATACGCATATGATGGCCAGAATTGGGAGCTACAAATTGATTAGCTTCCAGATCTTTATGGAAGATCATTTCACCACTGGTAGGATCTTTAATCCATAGATTTTCTGGAATTTCACGGCGCCCCAATATAGAGTTAATTTTAGGACGAACATAATTTGTAATCCAGTTCATCTTTATAACCTTCCTTTAAATATTGTGCATCTTTTGCATGATTTGAAAGAATATAGAACTTAAGCAGTCACATTTGCTTTACCGGTTGAACAAAGGAGTCTATTTAATACTTTTATCAGTGTACGTATAGCTTGTTTTTTAATTTTTAATTTTTCCCATATCATAACAATCATATGCATCATGAAGAGTATTTCCTATAATAAATTTCTCATAAGTTTTAAGAACTTACATTTTTTTATTTTTACTTTGGTATTAAAATTCACTCCTTGTGTGGTTAACAAACGCCTTATTTTTTAATAAAAATGAATATCCAATTAATCATTCGTATCAACAGTTTTGAAGAAAAGAAACCTTATAGTATAAGGCGCTAACAAGGCTAAAATAATCCATTAAAGATAATGAATACGACAACGCTATATTAGCGAAACGCTAACATCAGAGCAAGGTTTTTTTCAAAAGGTTTCTTTAAAGCGTATGCTTTTTACAATTAAAATTGAATACGCTCAAAATACTCCTATTCCATTGAACTCAATATTGTTTTGAATAAAAACAAGAGGAAAAAGCATGCCGCCAAATAGTAGAAAAGTACAGAGTATTAGGAATTGTGCAAAACAATTAAGCACGTAGCTAAACGAAGTTAAACAACTCTACTGAATAAATAAAAGTAAACAACTTTCCTCCCAAATAGTTATTATTCCTTAATTTTTTACATATAGCATACAAATGCAATAATCTACACTCTGTACAAAAATATTAAAAATTTCTTCTACAACAGCTGCTTTTTGAATTCTTCTTGGTTTTTAAAATTCAAAATTTCTATTCATTAAAACTTTATTTTAAACAAAGAAGCCCTAGCCGTTTTTTATAATGTTCTTGAAAAAAATCTTGTAGTTCAAAGAAAGAAAAAATTATACAGTACATTCTTTAAATATATTTCTTGTTTTTTTTGCGTCTTTCCTTAGTTTATTAATCTATGATTTTTACTGCTGCTTATCGTGCTTTACAACGTCTTTTGACCTCGCAATATCGTATTATGATACTGAAAGCATTGGGGGTTACTTTTTTCACTCTCACCATTTTATGGTTATGTGTGCACCAACTTTTTGTGTCTTACTTTTGGCCCTGGATTGCACAATTTCTTCCTGGACTCCCTAGTTGGGCAGGATGGATTGGTTTTAGCATGCTTATCATTTTTAATCTTGGTTTGGCTCTTTTGTTGGCTTTTTTGATTGCACCAATCGCAGCTATGATTGGTGGTTTTTTCATTGACTCTGCTGCTGAAATTATTGAAAAAGAGGATTACCCAAACGAGCCTATTGGACAAGCTTTGCCGTTTCGGCGTTCTCTTATCATTTCCTTTAAATTTGTTATTTTAAGCCTTCTTGGTAATGGAATTGCTTTTATTTTATTCTTCATACCAGGTATTAATTTAATTGCTTTTTATCTTATTAATGGTTATTTGCTCGGTCATGAATATTTCTTGTTTGCTGCTTATCGTTTTCGAACAGAGCAAGATGCACGTGCTTTTTTACATACTCATTACACAACGGTTTTTGGTGCAGGATTATTGATAGCGCTTTTTGTTTCAATTCCAATTCTTAATTTAGCAACACCGCTTTTTGCAGCCGCCTTTATGACATATTTACACAAAATGCTTTCCCAAAAGACCATGGCACGCATTACACAAAAATAGTGTTCCTTGGCTTTAAGGTTAATAAAAATTGCTAGCCAAAGAAAGCATAATATAAAATTTTATACTTTATCTTTTATTAAAGCAATATATTGATTTATAATGATAATTTATTGTTTCACAACATGAGTGAAAAACCTAAATATCATGAGGATTTCTCATTTTAGTCCTATTCATATTAGATCAATTGAAATCGTTTGTTAATATGTCATAAACGGAGGTGGTGTGCAGATAAGAGTACTTTCAAAAAGGCGTGAAATATCTTTTATGAATCCTCTTAATGCAAACATTATCGTCGCATTGAAAACTGAAAAAGAGTATGATGGTGCCGCTTTGTACCTTATATTTCAGTAAAAATGGATAGCATAAAGTATTTTATACCATTCATGGAGAGTGTATACTCTTCATAAGAGTGTTTTGGCAATTATTGAAAGATATCTGTGTAAAACAAGCACGTAGTTATATAGGAGTAACGTAGTAGCGCCGTAGATATTCTGATTTTTGGCAACAGATAGAAAATGATTAATATGGTGGAAAAAATAAGCTTAGGCGATTGACCGTCCGATCCCATGGAAGAGCTCTTTCTTAAGAAGAGGCAAAGAATGAGAGACACCACTGATGATTAAAAATGATGAGATTTTAAAAGCTATAAGTGCAATGAAATAAGAATTCATTGAAGCACTTTTCGTACAAGTGGTGCACTGTATCAAATAATTTTTAGATAATAACACCATTAATTTATGAAGAGAATTGATCATTTTCAACTTGAATAAGAATCCAAAATATAGAAATATTCTTTAATTTCAAAGTCTCTATTCAACATCAAAAAATTATTTACTTGCACATTATAGACGAGACCAATGTATGGATACAAGGCTTTCGATAGAGGAATAAAAATGCTTTTCATGAATCATTACAATGTGAGGATATCATGGATAAAATTCTAGTCTTTGTGGTCTTGGTGTGCTGGAGAGAGGACACACACATTTAATCTTAAAGACCGATCACTGAGGAAAATAATAAAGGCGTCAGTTTAGACAGTGGTGCAATGAATTTTGTCTATACTCTTTATAAGCGTCAGTGTGAGATATGCTTTAAATTGCATTGAGATATTATAATATATTGATTTATATATTATTTTTCATAGTGAATAAGAGTTCCAAATAAAGCTATCATATTTTCTCATTAGCTGCTCTCATCATGAAACAATCAAAATCATTTATTTGCATATCATAAATATGACCAATATGGGGATAAAAACATTGAAGAAAGAAAATGCTTTTTATAAATTTTATCCAGTGCAAGAGCTTTGTCAAAATTGATGGTAGCCAAAGTGAATGATAGCTTGTTTTTTTATAAGCTGGGGAGACAGTGGTGCAAGAGATCCTACTTTTATGAAGGCTAAGGTGATACGGGATTTTAAAAAAATATTTCCCAACGCTCGTCACACCCATTTCGCAATCGCGCCCATGAATGGTATAAGGGTAAAGCTTTCGTGAATAATATAAAACTTATAGGGCATCACTATCTTTACGCTTAATAAAAAGAGCACGCTGGCACCATCATCCTCAGTGTTGCCCGAGACGGCCCTTGGTTCTTGAGACGGTCCATTATAAGCGTTTTTAGTTCTTTCTTAAACGTTTTGTATTCATACAGCTATCCTTGTTTGCAATGTGCAAGAAAATGATTTTTATTGCTTTAACATGAGAGAGATTGGAAATGAGAGAATCTTACGATATTTGGGTTCTAATTTAATATGAACAATGCGAGATTATCATTATAAATCAAAAATATTGTATAACAATCGAGATGGATAGACACCTATTGTCAGTTCTATTTTATAGGTTTTTTTAATATCAACGCGTTTGAAGAGTTATTATTTGCAAAGGGGTATATTTTCCTCATGAGGAGTAGGTGTTTTGGGGGCAAAAAATGATACAATCACGTTTGCTAATTTTTGCGCTACGTGTTGTTTACTCATATGGGGCCATTGTTCAACTTTTTTTCTACTTACGAGATAAACTTGATTTGTATCAGCACCCATGACACCTGTACCATCTAGTTGAAGAGAAATATCATTAGCAAGAATGAAATCAGCTCCTTTTTCAACACATTTTTTTTGCGCATTGGCAATGATATCACATGTTTCTGCAGCAAAACCAATGACCAGTGAGGGGCGGTTTGGAGCGTGTCCAATCGTTGCTAAAATGTCAGGATTTTCGACCATATGAAGGGATGGTGGTATTTTATGAGCATTCTTTTTAATTTTGTGTAAAGACTGCGTTTGACTGCGCCAGTCACAAACAGCGGCAACAAAGATGGCACCATCAGCAGGCAATGCGGTTTGAACGGCTTGTAACATCTGTTGTGCTGTTTCAACATGAATGGTTTTTACTTCTTGTGGGTCTGCAAGATTAACAGGTCCACAAATAAGTGTTACTTTTGCACCCAAATGCGCAAGAGCGGTTGCGATGGCATGGCCTTGTTTACCTGAAGACCGATTAGCAAGATAACGTACTGGATCAATTGGTTCATGGGTAGGGCCAGAGGTAACGATGAAATGGCGGTCAGAGAGAGGTTTTTCATGCCCATTCAAAAGAGCCTCTATGGTAGCAACAATAGTTAAAGGTTCGCTCATGCGCCCATATCCTATCTCGTCACGTTCAGCCATATTTCCGATTTCTGGTCCGATGATATGAACGCCATCTGCGCGCAGTTGTGCAACATTGCGAATAGTGGCAGGATGCGCCCACATGGACGGATTCATGGCGGGTGCAATTAAGAGTGGACAGCGTGCCGCTAAAAGAATGCAATCAGTCAGATCATCTCCTATGCCATTGGCTATTTTTGCAATGCGATTGGCTGTAGCAGGGGCTAAAATAATAAGGTCAGCATTACGTGCTAATCGGATATGTCCAATATCATGTTCTTCTTCGCGTGAAAATAAATCAGTATATACAGTACCACCGCTTAAAGCTTCAGCGGCTAAAGGCGTAATAAATTTTTGCGCTGCTTTTGTCATTACAACTTTTAAGTGTGCTCCACGTTCTTGTAAACGGCGAATCAAATCAAGTGCTTTATAGGATGCAATACTTCCACCAATAATAAGAAGGAGAGATTTTGATTTCAATGATTTCACTTCAACAGCACTAGCATGAAGGGGTTGTGTGGTGAGAGGAGTGGGATTGCTTAAAAGGCGTCGGACTTCTTCTTCCATAGAAATACCATTTTGCGCGGCGCGTATACGCAAAGCTTCTTTGGTTTCAGGAGACAGGTTACGAATGGTAATACTGGCCATAAAATACCTCCAAGAAATAAAATGATTGCAATGATTTCATTGTTGATATTTTTAGCATATTAAGGAGATTAGAAAAGATGAAAAAAGTAAAAAGTAAGAAAAGTGCAACAAAGTGCAATGATGAAAAGGCTATAACGACCATAACGGTTTCGATGACTTTGTTCCACAGCAAGTTGTTTGAGGGTAGTAGGAGAAAGATTAAAACCTGTTTTTCTCATTTGATTAAAATCTTCTTCTATCCGTTGGAAATTTTGAACCAATTGTGGTGTTTTGCGTGCCAGCGAAAGGAGAGCTTGTGCTCCTTCACTAAAGTCTTTGGCAACGCCTACGGGTCCTAAATTTTTACTAATCCATTCTTTGACAACGGGTTCAGAAGCTTTCCACATATTAAAAGTGGGGTCTAATGTGCGGGCAACGCCTTCCACAACAACCATCGTTTTTTGCAACAATAAAAGTTCAGGTCGCGTTTGCATGTCAAATAATTCAGTGACTTCAAACAATAAAGTGAGCAATTTAGCCATGGAAATGCTTTGTGCTGATTGTCCGTGAATTGGTTCGCCAATAGCGCGGTTGGCTTGCGCAAAGCTTTCAATATTATGGTGTGAAGGAACATAACCTGCCTCAAAATGGGCGCGTGCAACCCGATGGTAATCGCGGGTAATAAAGCCATAAAGGATTTCAGCAAGGAAATGCTTTTCTTTTTTACCAAGCCTTCCTGTAATGCCTAGGTCAACAGCAACAATACATCCTTTTTCATCTACAAATAAATTACCAGGATGCATATCGGCGTGAAAAAAACCATCACGCAATGTATGGCGAAGAAAAGATTGAATAAGCGTAATAGCGAGCGCCTTCAAATCAAAACCTGCTTCTTTAAGTTTGGAAGTTTCGGATATTCTTATACCATCAATCCATTCCATTGTAAGGACATTACGTCCTGTCCGTTCCCAGTCAATACGTGGAACCCGAAAGCCTGTATCATGTTGAATATTTTCAGCCATTTCAGATATAGCTGCTGCTTCTAGGCGTAAATCCATTTCAAGCCGTGTTGTTTGTGCTAAAGTATCCACTACACAAACAGGACGAAGCCTTCGAGAGGCAGGGATATAGCGCTCTTGTAAATGAGCAATGAGATAGAATCCTCTAAGATCTTTAGAAAAACGTGCTCTGATATTGGGACGAATAACTTTTACAGCACATTTTGTCGTATGGCCAGTTTCATCACTGTATTCAGCTGGATGAACTTGAGCAATAGAAGCGGCGGCAATGGGGGGATAAAAATTTACGAATAAATCATCAATAGAGCGACCAAGAGAACTTTCAATTTGAGCAATAGCGGCGGTACAAGAAAATGTTTGGACGCGATCTTGTAGTTGTGACAAATCTTTCGCAATATCATGGCCGACAATATCAGGCCTTGTTGCAAGAAATTGACCAAGTTTTATGTAAGAGGGTCCAAGCTTATTAATGGCATACGAAATATTTTCAGATCGCTGTTTCTTTTTTGTTTTGCGTCTTGCTAATGCGCCCGCTATACGATGACATAGCGCTGGAAATCCTTGAAGATCATCATGAGGAAGAGCACTTAAAACACCTTCACGTGTTAAAACCCATCCTGCACGCATCAATTGAAAGTAAGGGGAAATTTGCACCATTTTTAAATTTTCCAACCTGAATGCAGCGCTGCAATCGCACCGGTGAGATTGCGGTACGATACCCGCGAAAACCCCGCATGCTTGATCATATGGGCAAAATCATCTTGCTTAGGAAATTTGCGGATAGATTCAACCAAATAACGATAAGCATCGCCATCATTTGCGATAAATTGACCCAGCGTAGGGATAGCATGGAAAGACCAAAGATCATAAATTTTATCGAGCCAAGGCATCTCGACATTTGAAAATTCTAAACATAAGAAACGTCCACCGGGCTTTAAAACACGAAAAGCTTCTCTAAGAGCTTGATCAATATGAGGAACATTGCGAATTCCAAAAGCAATCGTGTAAGCGTCAAAGCTTTGATCTTCAAAAGGTAGATTTTCTGCATTGGCTTCAACAAAATCAATCAGAGGGGCAAGACCATTTTTTTGTGCGCGTTTTTTGCCAACGCTGAGCATTGAGCCATTAATATCAAGTACTGTAGCATGGGCTTTTTGGCGTGAAGCATTAAGAATACGAAAAGCAATATCACCTGTACCGCCAGCGACATCAAGAACTTTCCAATGAGAAAGTGCTGGTGGGGAAAGCCAAGCAACCATGGAATTTTTCCACACACGGTGTAGCCCTAAGGATAAGATATCATTCATCTTGTCATAATTTTCAGCGACAGAATGAAACACACCATCCACCATGGATTGTTTTTGCGTTTCATCTACTCTTGTAAAACCAAAAGAGTGCTCCATGCCACCCTTGGTTCCTACACGTTCTGTTTCAATTGCCATGTATATGATCTTCCTTATTTTTCTTTTATCGTAAATGAAATAGAGAGGGAATGTTCAACTACGAAAAAACAACGTATAAAACTACGACATTTACACAGCCAAAAACAGAAGAGTACCTTTAGATATCAAGATTGGCAACGTTTAAGGCATTGTCTTGAATAAAAATACGTCTAGGTTCAACTTCATCACCCATGAGACGAGAAAAAAGTGAATCTGCATCGGTTGCATCATTAATTTTTACTTGTAAAAGAGAACGTGCATTGGGATCAAGCGTTGTTTCCCAAAGTTGTTCAGCATTCATTTCCCCAAGACCTTTATAACGTTGAAGAGTAACACCTTTTTTACCGTTTGTAAAAATGCTTTCTAAGAGGCTCATAGGACCAAAAATACGCTCTGTTTTATCTTTGCGACGTAAAAGAACAGGAGGATGATATATGTCGATAAAATTTTGGGAAATGCGATCAATTTGACGTGCATCAGTTGAATTTATAAGTCCCACATCAAGCGTAACAACATCTTTAACACCACGCAAAATACGCTCAAAACATAAACTTCCATCTGCTGTATATTGTCCACTCCAACCTTGTTCCATATCATCAGCAATCAGATTAAGGCGGTGTGCTATAGTATCTGCTATTTTTTGCGCTTTTTCTTGTGATGCAAAGACTTCAAGATTAAAAGCGCCAACAATTGCTGCTTGTTCAACAATATTACGATCATAACGGGTATGAAGACCATTTAAAAGTTGACGTAATATACGAGCATCTTTAGCGAGTTGATACAAATCAGCCCCTGCACGAACTTCTCCCGTTGAAAGCTCAAGCGTTGTTTCTTCTAATCCAGTATCGATCAAGAATTCTTCAAACGCTGCTTCATTTTTAATATATTGGGAAGATTTTCCACGCGATACTTTATAAAGAGGAGGCTGAGCAATATAAAGATGACCACGTTCAATCAATTCAGGCATTTGTCTAAAAAAGAAAGTAAGCAGCAAAGTTCGAATATGGGCTCCATCAACGTCCGCATCCGTCATGATAATAATCTTATGATAACGTAATTTATCCGGTGAAAATTCATCTTTACCGATAGACGTTCCAAGAGCTGTAATAAGTGTTCCAATCATATCAGATGAGAGCATGCGGTCGAAACGTGCTCGTTCAACATTGAGGATTTTACCACGAAGGGGTAAAATTGCTTGATTTTGACGTGAGCGCCCACTTTTTGCTGAACCGCCAGCCGAATCCCCCTCGACAATAAAGATTTCTGATTTTGCAGGATCACGTTCTTGGCAATCGGCAAGCTTTCCTGGCAGAGAAGTGATATCAAGTGCCCCTTTTCGTCTTGTGAGTTCACGTGCTTTGCGCGCTGCTTCACGCGCTGTTGCAGCTTCTACCACTTTACTAATGAGAAGTTTTGCTTCATGAGGATGTTCTTCGAGCCATACTGAAAGACCTTCATTGACCAAATTTTCAACAATAGGGCGCACTTCAGAAGAGACTAACTTATCCTTTGTTTGTGAAGAAAATTTTGGATCAGGAACTTTGACAGAAAGAATAGCTGTTAATCCTTCACGGCAGTCATCACCGGTTAAGTTCACTTTTTCTTTTTTAGCAATACCTGAAGATTCAGCATAGCCATTAATTTGGCGCGTAAGGGCACTTCTGAAACCTATCAAATGAGTTCCACCGTCACGCTGAGGAATATTATTGGTAAAACACAAGACCTTCTCATGATAGGAATCGTTCCACCATAGGGCAACATCAACGCTCATACCATCCTTTTCACTTGCAATATAAATAGGATTATCAAGCAGGGCTTTTTTTGATTGGTCAATATATTTGACAAACTCCGTTAATCCACCTTCATAATGCAATTCAACTGATTTAATATCAGCATGACGCTCGTCAACAAGAAGAATATAAACCCCAGAATTTAGAAAGGCTAATTCCCGTAAGCGGCGCTCCAAAGTTTCAAAATCAAACTCAACCATAGTAAAAGTTTCAGAACTTGGTAAAAATCTGATTTCTGTTCCACTTTCTCTATCGCAATCGCCAATAACTTTTAATGGAGCATCAGCTACCCCGTGGGTAAATGATATTTCATGAATTTTACCATTGCGTTTGATTTGCAATTTAAGCCAAACGGATAATGCATTCACAACAGAGACACCAACACCGTGTAATCCGCCTGAAACTTTATAAGAGTTTTGATCAAACTTTCCGCCGGCATGAAGCTGTGTCATAATAACTTCAGCTGCAGAAATACCTTCTGTTGGATGGATATCTGTCGGAATTCCACGTCCATTATCACGAACAGAACAAGAACCATCAGCATGGAGCGTGACGTTTACAAGAGTAGCATGACCGGCTAGAGTTTCATCAATAGCATTGTCTACAACTTCATAGACCATATGGTGTAAACCCGATCCATCATCAGTATCACCGATATACATACCAGGACGTTTGCGTACAGCATCAAGACCTTTGAGAACTTTGATAGAAGCGGCATCATAGTTATTGCTTTGTACTGGTGAGGTTATTTCATCACTCATAAGTTAGTCCATTCCTGTGTTCAATTTACAATATTTTATCCGCTTTTTTCAAAGCTCAATGTTCTGATCAGTTATTTATGGAATAACCACATTAAATATTTACCGTATATCAGATCTAGATTCAATATCTGTCGATATATAATGGAGAGAATGATGAAATGATAGTGTACTGTTATGCTGTAAAACACGAGGGCGGTGATATAAGGCGAATAAACACTTTTGACTTATACAAAAAGTTGTTTCATAAAACGATGCTATTTACTTTGTTTATTTTTGCATATGCGTAATGTTTTAAAATTAGTTATGCATTTTTGTGTTACTCTAACAGAGGTCTTACTTGTTTTATCCATAAATCAATTTTCAATCCTAATTCTACCATATATTTAAAACAAAGGTTACGAGCTCTCTAAGCAGTTCAAACTTTTGTATGTTAGATTGAGGCGAAAATATTGTGTATATTGGTTTGTGTCATCTTTAAAATGTGAAAAAAGCCTCATTTGAGGAAAATATAAACGCGTAAATATAAAAATACGTTTCCACGATCATCTTTTATATTCAACTTTACAATTTTAAAAAACGTCTACGGTGATGTTTTTGAATAATGAGGGTGATGACGCATTATCTTACGCTTTATGTTTTTCTCATTCCTGTAATGGAGGTTACGTCCCTCATTTAAAACAAAGCACCATTGCGCTGATATTCTCGCGCTTTTTTAAGGAACATCTCTCAATGTTTCCAAACTCATTTTACAACGATGTTTGAATAATATAGCGCAAAATACCCTGTGAATACTACAAGATTCATGTCTCCCACCTTTCCCATCTTGACAATAAAGCACAAACCAGAATCATCATTTTATTTTTCAACTCTTAAATGTTGATGCAACCTTAATGTTGAGAAAAACCTCGGCATTTGAGGGGTATTTTTACTCTTTTCTTCAATAGTATCTATATACTTCCCTAGTTGTGATACGCAAGGAAATGGTCTTAATATTTTAAGATACGCGAGATATTTTGATAAAATAAAGTGTGCCACTAAAGTATATACAGCTTATTTCTTATATTTAAAAAATTAAATCACCTTTCTCTAAAATTACCTTTTATATATTTATTTTGGAAAATTAACATCAGAAATCTAAGCATTTTCAATGGTTTCAAAAAAAATATATGAAAACTGTTAAATTTTTTAACAGTTTTAAAAAATAGCAAGAATTTTATTTATTAAACGCCAGATATTTTGGTGAAGTGCGTTAGATAATAGTTAAGAAGAGTTGCATCTTAGTTTTGAAAAATGGGGGAGAGATTTTGAAAATAAAAAAATCTATATATGTAAAACATCTTCAATTGCGTTTACGGTATCTTTTATTCAATAATCCATACAATATTTTTATTCGTATTTTATTTGTAGCAGGGGGGGTTCTATTTTCCTCTTACGCAGAAGCTGAAAGGCTGCCTTCTTTTTTTGATTCGCATGAACACTTGGTACAACCTGATACAACGGATATCTTTCGTTTGCGTTTTGTAACAACTTTTGATTTTCCTCCTTTTAATTTTATTGATCAAACGGGGCATCTTGCAGGTTATAATATCGATTTATTGCGCGCTATTTGTTCAAAATTAAAATTAGAGAAGCTTTGTGAAGTAGAAGTGATTCCTTGGAAAGAGCTTGTAGAACATGTTGAAAATGGTGATGCGGAAGTCATTATTGCGGGTTTAAAAGAAACAAGTAAAACCCAGCAAGATCTTGTTTTTACAAAGTCATATTTACGTTTTCCAGCGCGATTTGTTGCTTCTCGACGTTTAAATCTCGATGAGCCAATAAGCGATCAATTGATACATTTAACCAGTGGTGTTTTGTCTAAAAGTGTTCACGAAAAACTCTTTCAACATTATTTTCCTAAAGCCAAATGGCAAGGATTTAAAAAGAGAGAAGAGCTCTATAAAGCGTTACAAGAGCGTAAAATTGACCTTATTTTTGATGATGGATTTGCTTTATCATTATGGTTCAAAAAACAAAAATCTGTTGATTGCTGCCATTTTGTTGGGGGGGCATATATGGCGCCACAGTTATTGGGGCAAGGAATGCAGCTTGCTGTTGCAAAAAAGAATGAAAAATTGGTTGATATACTCAATTATGCGCTGAAATCACTAGAAGAAGATGGTAAACTTACAGAACTTTATTTGCGTTATTTTCCAATAAGTTTTTATTGATGAATAGTTTTTTAATTAAGGGCTGTTAATCTTTCTGCGCCTAGTCGATAGGAAATAGCTTCTGCGAGATGATAGCGTGAAAGAGTATCTGATCCGTCAAGATCAGCAATTGTGCGTGCAACTTTGAGAATGCGATGATAAGCGCGTGCAGAGAGGTGCATTTTTTCACTCACATCTCGTAAGAGTATGGTCGCACTTTTATCAGGAATGGCAATCTGTTCTATAATTTTGGCAGGGCAATCGCCATTGGTACGAATATGATCAAACCCCATTGTTGAAAAACGTTTAGCTTGAATGGTACGGCATCGTGCGACGCGTTTGGCAACGTCGCAGCTTTTTTCTGATTGTTCTGGTTGCATAAGGTCCATAGCTGTCAAAGCAGGGACATCAATCCGTAAATCAATTCGGTCAAGCAGAGGACCAGAAATACGGGACTGATAATCGATTTGACAGCGTATTCCTTTAGGGCAAACATGGTCTTTTTCGCCTGCCATACCACATCGGCAAGGATTCATTGCGGCAATGAGTTGGAAGCGAGCAGGATAGCTAATATGGTGATTAGCGCGGGCGATAACTGACTCCCCACTTTCTAAAGGTTGACGAAGAGAATCAAGAACCTGCGGAGAAAATTCAGGCAATTCATCAAGGAATAACACACCATTATGGGCAAGGGAGACCTCTCCCGGTCGTCCTTTAAGCCCCCCACCAATCATTGCGGCCATGGAAGCAGAATGATGTGGGGAACGAAAGGGGCAATGAAGTGAAATGGTATTATGAACCGTTTCTCCTGTAATAGAAGCAATCAGAGAGACATCTAAAAGCTCACGGCTATCAAGAGGTGGCAAAATGGAAGGTAAGCGTTGCGCTAACATAGATTTCCCAGCACCAGGGGGGCCTACAAACAAAAGGTTATGGCGTCCAGCAGCACAAACTTCTAAGGCACGTTTGGCTGTTTTTTGTCCTTTGATTTCGCAAAGATCTGGAAGTTCAGTTTCGATAGTATATTGGCGCGGTTGTGGACGTTTTTGAATTTGGGTTCCTTTGAAATGGTTGACTATAGTGAGCAGAGTCTCTGGAGCAAGAATATTTATTTCTGCATTTGCCCATGCTGCTTCAGGTCCACATTGGAAGGGACAAATCAGCCCTTTATCGAGTGATAAAGCTGTCATGGCGGCTGGTAAAACACCATTAACAGCGGTAAGTGAACCATCCAGTGATAATTCTCCTAAAATGATATAGTCTTGTGCTACTTCAGGAGGGAGGATTCCCATAGCAAGCATTAAGCCTACGGCGATTGGCAAATCATAATGCGATCCCTCTTTAGGCAAATCAGCTGGTGCAAGATTAATCGTAATTCGTTTAGTAGGCATAGAAAGTCCACAAGCGTGGAGGGCTGCTTGTACACGTTCACGGCTTTCTGCAACTGCCTTATCAGCTAATCCAACAATAGCCATTCCTATTTTACCAGACGAAATCATAACCTGTACATCGACAGGGACTGCTTCTAGACCGCGAAAAGCAACAGTTGTAATACGTGCGATCATTTATTTATTTTCCCCCTTTAGACTTGGTAGAGACAATCATATCTATTTATAAAAATCAAGAAGCATCTCTATGGTTTTTTTTATAGAGAGATCTATATACATGGGCAGTTTTTAGCGTTCTCATGGAAAGTCATTTGTACAAATTTAACCATGATAATATGGGACGCAATAAAACATTTATAATAAGCTAAATAAATATGTTAAGAAAAAAAGAATGAGGCTGTTCGTGTTATACAACAGTGCAGAATTTTATGAAAATATAAGGGGAGGGTGACGTTATGTATCGCAGAGTGTTATTTGATGTGATAAAACGCGTAAAATGTGCAAAGTAATTATATTTACCTTTCTTATTTTTATATTATTTAAAGCGTAGTAGATGCAAAGTGTATTATAAGGTATCTGATTTTATGGTATACCAGACAAGAATTTTGTTAAAATCAGGGACTGTGCGCTGTGTCTTTATAGGCTTGTGTTTTTCTTTTTCTTTTCCACAGCCTCTTGCTGCATTTGATTTTTTCGGCATTCCTCTTTTTGGTAAAAAGAAAACAAATTCTCCTTCACATTATGCCAAAAGTACAGAGAGATTTTATAAAGTTGATGTTGTTGCACCGCCAGGTGCGCCATTAGAAGGTATAAAAATAGTTAAATCTGTTTCTTCTCTTGTTGCTGATAAAGAGAAAGCATCCGCCAGTTCTTCTGGTTTGCTAGCCAAGGCGCGTTCAGATTATCGAGCAATTCTTTCTGCTCTTTATGCTGATGGACGCTATGGTGGTGTTATTAGTATTAAAATTAATGGCTTAGAAGTCGCTGATTTAAGTCCGGTAACTCAACTTCCAGCACAATCGAATATCGTTATTACAATTAATGCTGGTCCACAATATGTTTTTAGTATTGCCAATATTGATAAAGTAGCTCCGTTTGAAAAACGTAAAGCGCATAAAATGCCCAAAATTGAAGAATTGGGCTATAAAGTTGGGGCTATTGCTAAATCTGAAACCATTTTGAAAGCAGAAAAATGGGCGATAGAAGGATGGCGGCAACAAGGTTATGCTAAAGCTAAAATTATGAAGAGTGAAGTCGTGGCTGATCATGCTACATTGCGTGTTGAAGGACGGATTGTTGTTGGTCCTGGACAAAAGGCTCATTATGGTCCTTTAAGTGTGCGTAATATAAGTAAGAAACCACGTGTAGATTCAGCTTATATCGCGTGGATGACTGGATTGAAACCAGGGCAGATATACGATTCCGATGCGTTAGCTAAGGCAAATGAACGTCTTGCGCGCCTTGGTGTTTTTCGTGCTATCAATATACGTGAGGCTGATACTATTAATCTAGATGGTAGTTTACCGCTTATGCTTGTTGTACAAGAACGTAAACCGCGTCGTTTTGGTGTAGGCGGTAGCTATTCAACATTAGATGGTGCTGGTTTTGAGACTTATTGGATGCATAACAATCTTTTGGGTCATGCAGAGACTCTTAAAATTGAAACAAAAATAAGTGGTGTTGGTAGCAATAAAAAGCAATCATATAATTTTAAAAATTTTGATTATCTTTTCGGTGGCACGTTTATAAAGCCTGGTGTACTCACGCCAGATACAGATCTCAGGTCAGAATTAAAAATACAACAAGATGTTTTAGAAAATTATACGACAAAAGCCATCAAAGGAAAATTAGGTATTACGCATATTTTCAATGGTAATCTATCGGGACAGGCTGCTGTAGAAGTTTCAAATGGTTATTCACGTGATATCTATTTTGGGAGCCGTAATTTTACAACAATCGGTTTCCCTAGCGGCTTGATTTACGATAGTCGTAATAATAAGTTTAATGCAACAAAAGGTTTATATGGTGAAGTTTTCATTGAGCCTTTTTATGAGATGCGTTTTAGCAACTTTGTTGCAAAAGTAACAGCAGAAGGTCGTTCTTATTGGGCGTTGGATGAAGGGGATCGTTTTGTTGTTGCTGCGCGGGCAAAGCTTGGTACAATTCTTGGGAATGATACAGCACAAGTACCCGCAAATACGCTTTTTTTTGCTGGTGGTGGGGGCTCTGTTCGTGGTTATGCTTACCGTAATATTGGTATCAAAATAGAAAATGATGCGGTTGTTGGTGGACGGGCGCTTATTGAGGGATCGGCAGAATTGCGTGTTTCTTTAAATGATAAAATAGGGGTTGTCGGTTTTCTTGATGGAGGTTTAGTAGGGGAAAAGGCGAATTTTGATTTTTCTCAAAAAATTAAATGGGGAGCCGGTATAGGAGGACGTTATATGACGGGTCTTGGTCCTTTACGCGTTGATTTAGCCTTTCCTTTAAAGAGAGAGAAGGGTGACCCTCGCATTGGTTTTTATGTGGGTATAGGGCAAGCATTTTAATGAAAAAAGGTGTACGTTTATCAGCTTTCTTCTTTGTATTTTTGTTTTTTGGGGTGGGTGGTTTTGTTTTTGCGCAAAGAGGAGACATTCTTCCCTCTAGCGAAATGAAAACAGATGATCGCTCATGGTTTGTTTCTTTAATTGAACGAAAGCTTTCAGCGCCTAATCGTCAAGTTCGTTTACACAATATGCAAGGGACACTGTCTTCTCAAACATCAATTGATACTATTACTGTCAGTGATAAAAAAGGGGTTTGGCTTAAAATTACCAATGCTAAAATGGATTGGAATCGTCTAGCGTTGCTGAGAGGGCGGATGGATATTAACCAGCTTTCGGCAGAACAGGTTACATTCTTACGCAAACCGCAAGGCAATTCTTCTTTTGTTTCTTCCCTTGAGACGGGTAAGTTTTCTTTACCAAAATTGCCGCTTGCTCTTTCTATCAATACGCTTACAGCTCAACATGTGACATTTGAACAGAATCTTTTTGGTTTTTCTGCTGATATGTCCTTAAAAGGCAATTTCACCTTGGCTAGTGGTAATTTTGATGTCGATATAGCGGCGCATCGTTTAGATGCACCGGGTTCTTTTTCTGTTCTCACCAAGATATCTGATAGTAATCGTACAGCTCAAATTGATATTTCTGCTAACGAACCACAAAATGGTATTTTGGCAAATATTTTTAACATTGAACAATGTCCAGCATTAAATCTCGTCCTGAAAGGTGATGGTACTTTTGATGATTTGGTTATCAAACTTTCTTTAGAGTCTGATCATCATTCTATTGTAGATGGTAATGTTATTCTTGCAAGTGTTCCAGAAGGACAGAGTTTTTCTACGAAACTAGAGGGAACACTGAGCCCTTTAATACCTTCTCAATATCGTAGTCTCTTCGAATCTAATATAACATTAAAAGCAAAGGCAAGAAGAACAAAAGAAGGTGTGACACACCTTGATCAGATGGTTATTCAGAACAAAGCAATGAACGTTATAGCCAATGCTGAAATAACCGCCGATGGATTTTTGCGACGGCTTTTTGTTGATGGAAAAATGGCTCTTGATAACGAAAAGGATTCTGTTCATTTACCTATATCAGACGTGCCAAAATCTGCGAATACTCTTGCTTTGAACATTGACTATGGTCGCGAAGGTCAACAATCTTGGAGTGGGCGGTTGGTTGTAAATCATTTAAGCAATAAAAATATTTATATTCGCGATGCAATTTTTGATATGGGAGGAGTAAGCGAAAATCTTGATAATGCAGCTTCTCGTCATGTTGGTGTTCAGGTTAAAGGGACGCTTCAAGGGGTTAAAAAGATTAAGGGAGCGTTAGTAGAAAATTTAAGCCAAGCGGTTCATGTGCATTTAGATACGGATATTGTTTCGAACAAACCAATTTTGATTCATGATCTGAGTGTTACGGCTCAGGGTTTTTCTTCTTGGTTAAAAGGGACAATGGAGAATTTTATTTTTAAAGGCGATCTCGGTTTAAAAGCTCAAACATTAACTCCTTTGGAAGTGTTCAGTAAACAATCACTTTCTGGTAGTGCAGATATTAAAGCCAAAGGAACGATCAGTTTATTGAGTGGCATTTTTGATCTCCAATTATCAGGAATGGCTGACGATATGAAAATAGGCATGCAGTCTTTTGATCGTTTATTCAAAGGAAACATCACTCTTTCAGGTGGTGTTACTCGAAATACGAGGGGTGTCATTTTTCGTCATTTTAATTTGAAAAATCAATATACAAACATAGAGGCTAATGGTTATTTTTCAGATGAAAGCGCTAAAATGGATCTATCTGCTCAAATATCTGATTTGTCCAAATTAGATCCAAAGATAAGCGGTGCACTTACAATTCAAAGTACGGCGAGAGGGCGCAATAGCCATATAAAACTAAATACACGTGCCCATATTGCTGAAGCATTAATTGTAGGGAAGAAACTTCAAAACACAACACTTAACATAGATGCATTTGTAGATAATACAGCACCAATTACTTCTTTAACGGGGGTGGTAAAAGGTGAAGGGATTTTTGCTAAGAAACCTTTGCATGTATCGGCCTCTTTTGAAGATTCTCATAAAATTCGAAAACTTAAAAATATCGATATTAGAGGGGGAAGTGCAAAAATAACGGGTGATCTTTCTCAACAACTTGGCGGTTTTTTGAAAGGAGCGCTGCATATTGATGCCGATGATATTTCCGTACTTTCAGCGTTATTTTTGCAGGATGGTAGTGGAAAAGTAAAAGGAGATTTTATTTTTGATGAACAAAATGGCAGACAAAAAACCAATGTGAAGGCGCATGTTAACCATTTGAATTTTTCCAAGAATAAAATAAAAAAATTGGCAATAGATGCTGACATATTCGATCCTTTTGGCATGACTCAGTTTGAAGGAGTTATCAATGCAGAACATATTCAAACACCTTTGGTAATGGTCAATCGTTTAAATGCTCACGCTGATAGGAATAATGGACAAACGGTTTTTACTGTCCAAGCGATGTTGCATGATACTCTCAATGCACGGCTTTCTGGTCGTTTAATGGTTGAGGAACTTCCAGAAAGTATAAAACGAGAAGTGCAAATTGAAACTGTGGACTTAAAACAACATACTTTTCATGCAACATTGCCGAAGCCATCCATAATTGCTTTTGATAAAGATGGAATGACAATCAATGAATTAGGAATTGCAATAAATGGAGGCAACATCATCTTAGCAGGGAATATTCAAGATACCATGAATTTGCAACTTACAATGAATGCGCTTCCTGCTGCTTTAGTCAATCTGTGGAAATCTGATCTTGGAGCAGCAGGGAGTGTAACAGGGCAGGTTATGATTCGTGGTCATTTAAAAAAACCTAATATAACTTACGATATAAAAGGTGAGGGACTGACAACCGTTGCTTTTCAAGATAAAAAAATTATGCCTTTTTCTCTTTCTGCTACGGGGAACACTGTAGATCAAAATCTTACTTTGAATGCAAATTTAACAGGAGAAGGAGTACAAGCACAAGCTCAGGGGCATGTATCTCTAGAGAAAAATGCGCTTGATCTTCATATTAATTTGCAAAATTTATCTGCACGTTTGGCGAATGGTTTTATTGCAGGACAAGCGCTTGATGGGACAGTGATAGGTAAAGTTGATATTGGTGGAACAATGAAGGATCCATCTGCTCATTTTGAGCTTTCTAGTCAAAATTTAACCGCTATGACGCATAAAGGACCGATGTCAATCAATATAAATGCTCGTGGTTCTTATAAAAAATCGACATTTCATATTGAAAATATGATAGCTACTGGAGATAAAGGATTAGATCTTTCCATCCATGGGCCTGTGTCTCTTAATGGTTCAGAGGCAAAATTAAACGTTAAAGGGATAATGCCTCTTGATTTTGTTAATCTCTTATTAGCCAAGCGTGGTGCACATATAACGGGTACAGCAAGAATTGATACAGCTCTTAATGGGGCGTTATCAAAGCCACAATTGTTAGGAAATATTTCTATAGGCGACGGTAGCTTTTTTGATTCACAAACAAATGTAGGATTGAATAATATAAAGCTTGAAGGCAAATTGAAAGGTGATCATATCCTTATAGAGAAAGCTTCAGCTTCTTCGTTTGAGGGGGGGGGAATTTCTGCTTCAGGTCGTATCTCTAATAGTCTAGAGACAGATTTGATATTTCATCTTGATAATGCCAATTATAATGATGGTTCTATGATTCTGGCAACATTATCAGGTGAGATGACAATGACAGGTCATTTTTTAAATAATCTTGTTCTTGGTGGTGATATCATCGTTGAAAAAGCTGAAGTTTTTGTTCCTGATCATTTTAAAAGTGCCAAGTTTCTTGATGTTAGAAATAAGAATTTAACTAAATCGATTCAAACAACACTTGAACGTGCTGATGTTAAGAACACGAACAAAAGCAAAAGCCGTATAGTTACACAAGAATCGTCATCTGTCGTGCTATCAAATATGCGTATTACAGCACGCAATCAATTTTTTGTACGCGGAAAAGGCTTAGATGCTGAACTGGGAGGACGCATTAATCTAGCAGGTCCATTGAATGATGTGCATCCAGTTGGTGAATTTAGAATGATTCGTGGACGTTTTGATATCCTGTCGCAACGTCTTAATTTTGATCAAGGACAAGCGAGTTTTAGTGGTAATCTTAATCCTACGGTTTATTTTGTAACCAACAATAACAGTGGTGATATTCGCGTCACTGTAACTGTAAGTGGGACGGTTGATAATCTTGATATTAATTTTTCTTCACAACCAAATTTGCCTCAGGATGAGATTTTGGCTCGTTTGATTTTTAATCGCTCTCTTAATGAATTATCACCATTTCAGATTGCTCAACTTGCAGCAGCAGCGGCTGATCTTGCAGGTGCTTCTAATACATCTTTGTTGAATACTTTACGAACTAAAATTGGACTTGATGATCTTGATGTTATCGTTAATGAGAAGGGTAATACAGGCTTACGTATTGGACGCTACATACACAATAATATTTATTTGGGCTTTGAAGCAGGGTCTGATGGAACGACGAAAGGGACAATTAATTTAGATATTTCGCGTCATCTCAAAGCTAAAGGTGCCATAGGAAATGAACAAAATTCTAGTATAGGTCTCTTTTATGAAAGAGATTATTAAAGATTGAATTTTAAAAAAACAATTTCTTCGTTTTTTGTCTTTCATTTCTAAATCTGAGGAAGGAGGCATAGACTAGAAATCCTATAAAAGAAGAAGCTTTTTGTTGAGGCGTGAAGAGATATATCTGAAATATTCGATTTTTTGTTATGCTATTCTCTAAAGGGACAAAATCTTCACGAAAGATAGTATGTTATTTTGCTGCTATATATTTATTTTAGAGAAATACCTTACCTTGTTTTCAAGCCCATATCGTGCTGTTGCCTAAAGAATGTAGTGTGTGCAATATATTGATTTATAAAGATAATTTATTGTTATTCAACTTGAATTAGAACTTTGAATATCGTACGAATCTCTTTCGTATTGAATCAATCAAAACCATTCGGTTTGTATGCTACAAGCGGGGAATCCTGTGTGGATAAAACTATTAAGAAATGACTAAAAATGCCTCTTATGAATCATCTCGAGAGCTAAGAGCTGTCGCAACATTAGGGACTGGCAGAATAGTGTGAATGGTGCCGGTTTATTACTCCATAAGCGTAAAGATAGAGGGGGTTAATGGATTTATCGTTATACAGTTCACGAATGTTATCGCGAAATGGGCTTAGGGAAGACTTTGAGAGAGGTCTCTTTAAAACAAGTACGTGAATTTGCAACACAATGGCATTCTGTTTTTACGTGAAGGACATGATTCCATTAAAGACCGTCAAAAGCATGAGGCAAGCAGAGAATTCATAAGATATCGATTTTATTGTCAAACGCATTTAAAGCAATATTTTTTAATAATAAAAATTACCTATTATTTTAGATTTTTGTTTATTGTGTCTTGAATGAGATCACTTTTCTTATAACGAATAGCTCCCCAAACAGAATACTCCAAAATATAACATTATTGTGTTGCAAGTTTATGTACTTGTTTTAAAGGAACATTTCTCAGTGTGCGCTTGAGTCTATTTCATAAGATTGCTTGTGAAATGGTATAAAGTACCTCTTATGAATGGTATAAAATCTACACTACCGTTATTAATAAAGGTATAAGTATTTGCTAAAGCTATAAGCCGGCATTATCATTCTATTTTCCAGCTTTTCATGTTGCTGACAATCTTTTCACTTGAAAGTGTAGAGGTATTTTTATTGCTTATCTTAAGAGTTTTTATGCATATACCAATATCTCTTATGACGTACAACAAGCGCTTTTGATTGATTTATCATAAATATAAAGAAAATTTGCAATAAGCAAATTACATCTTATCTTTTGCATTCAACAAAACAACGAGTAAAGTTTTCATCTAAATCCAAGAATTTTATTTTCAATAAACCATAAATTCTTTACCAATTCTTGATTGAAGTAATGCTTTTTCTTGATAACAAGTCTTTTTTTATAAATGGAGCATTACCTTCTATCCATTTTTTATTTCAAATCTTATTTAAGGATCTAGAAATTAGGAGGTATGTTTTTTGAACTGGATATTATGAAGTTTTTTATAAAACCCATTTTCTTTTGCTAGCAATTCTTTTTGAGTACCTTGTTCAATTAGTTGTCCATTTTGTATGACCACAATTTTATGAGCACGAGCAATCGTTGAAAGGCGATGAGCAATAATGATCGTTGTGCGCCCTTTAGTAAGATGGTGAATGGCTTCATTAATTTGTGCTTCGGTGTGTGAATCGAGCGCACTTGTTGCTTCATCAAGAATCAGAATTTCACTATCGTGAATCATTGCTCTAGCGATAGCGAGTCGTTGTTTTTGCCCCCCTGAAAGATTACAGCCATTATCACCTATCTGTGTATCATAACCATTTGGCAAACTCATAATAAAGTCATGAGCATTTGCTGCTTTTGCTGCTTCGATAATTTCGTCATCACTAGCCCCTTCTTTTCCAAGCCCGATATTATATTTAACAGTTCCTTGAAAGAGAAAAGTATCCTGTCCTACATAGGCCATCAGGTTTCTCAGAGAGCGAAATGTTGTGTAGCGAATGTCTTGATCATTAATCAATATGCGTCCTTTTGTGGGGTCATAGAGGCGCATAATAAGGTTGATAAGGGTTGATTTTCCCGAACCGGATGGTCCCACCAATGCTGTCATTTTTCCGGCTTCTATTTCTAGATTGATGTCTTTCAATATCATTTTGTTATTAGTGTATGCAAAAGAAACATGTTCGAAACGAATAGTTCCTTGCGTTTTATTCAGATCTTTAGCTTCTTTATGTTCTACAACTGTAAGGGGACAATCGAGTATTTCAAACATCGTACGGATATTGACCAAGCCAGATTCAATTTTAACACGTACATTTGCTAGTCTTTTTGCGGGTTCATAAGCTAAAAGTAAAGCAACAATAAAGGACATAAATTCACCTTGAACACCTGCGCGTTGGGTTGCAAGATAACCGGAAAAACAAATAATACCTGCAATGGCAACACCCGTGAGTGTTTCCATAATTGGATTGGTAATAGCTTCGAGTGTTGCAATACTGTTTGTTTGTTTTTCAACATCACAAATGGCTTTGTCCATCCGTTTTTTCATGACTTCTTCTAGTGAAAAGGCCTTGATGATTCGAATACCAACAGCCGTTTCCTGTACGATTTTGATAATTTCACCAAGTGAAAGGAGCTCTTTTTCCATCAAGCTGCGAACGCGTTTTAAAGCCATTCGAACGCCTAAAAAAGCTAGTGGTCCTACGATTAAAGTAATGGAGATTAACACAAAGTTTTGAATGAACATGACAAGCAACAGACCACTAACGGAAAGCAAATCACGTACAAAAGTTGTGATAATAGTATCAATTATATTACGTACGGCTGTTGCATTATGAGTTACACGAACAAGAAGATCAGATGAAGTATTATTATGATAAAAAGAGACTCCTTGTTCCATAAGTCGTGCAAAAATTTTACGCTGTTGTTCAGCAATGATACTGTTGCCTGCTTTGTTTAGAAAGTAAGTTTGGAAAAAAGTTGCAACTCCTTTGAGAATAAAGATAAAAGCAATGAAGCTAGAAATCAAAACAATCATAGGAAAATTTTGTGCATCAATAATCTGATTAACAACATCCCGCATAATCCATGCACTGGTTGCTGTGGTACAAGAAATGATGATCATTGAGAAGATAGCCGCACTGTACCAACGCATATGTTTACGAAAATTTTCTCGTAAAAGGCGGATAATAAGATGTTTGTCGAAAGAGGAAATTTGTTTTTTAGCCATGAAGTGCTTCTATATTCTCTCATTATTTTATGCAAGATTGAAACACTCTTAATTAAAAAGCCCCTTAATCTTTTTTACAAAAATAGTCTTTTCTTTCAAGGCTCATCATATCAATTTCACGACGGCGAGAGTGAAGAATGTAGTGCAAAGTTTCTGTAAAAGGTATAACGAAAATTCGTTGTTCATCATTATTTTTAGTTTTCAATAAAAGATACCGGCGAGTTTCACTATTGTATTTACCAATTTCCATATTGTGATAGCCTTTGGCACTTGAAATGGCTCACAAAAAACATTTCTGCTTTTTTAATAATTTTTTATGTATCATCTCCATTTGTGATGTGTAAGCAAACAATTTCGCCGCATTGCATGATAAGAGTGCTTGAAATAAGAAGGCCTTACGATGTTTGAGCTTTCTCATTTAATATGCAAAATAACGAATTCTTCTTATAAATCGATCAAGCATTATTAAACTCTTAAAAGGCTTTATACACATTTATAAAACCTTAAAAGCACCACAAAAACTCTATGTGGTGCTTCTAAAAATACCATACGCCCATGCTAATGAGTTGCATGCGAATATTATTCCAATGCAAAACTATTTAGGTGCTATCACCATCATCATTTGCCGGCCTTCAAGCTTTGGCTCCAATTCGATTTTGGCAATTTCACTTGTATCTTCTTTCACACGCTGAAGAAGCTTTAATCCAAGATCTTGGTGAGCCATCTCACGACCACGAAAACGCAAAGTAATCTTTACTTTATCACCATGATCAATAAAGCGATGAACAGCCTTGAGCTTGACTCCATAATCATGGACATCAACATTTGGGCGCATCTTAATCTCTTTGATTTCGATGACTTTTTGCTTCTTACGTGTTTCAGCAGCTTTTTTTTGGGTTTGATATTTTAATTTTCCCAAATCGATGATTTTACATACGGGTGGCTCTGCATTTGGTACAATCTCAACCAAATCAAGTCCCGCATCTGCAGCCATAGCAAGAGCTTCTTGTATCGCAACAACTCCCTGATGTTGTCCCTCATCATTGATAAGCTGAACATGAGGTACCCGAATATCCTTATTTGAACGTGGTCCGTCTTTTTGGGTAGGTGTCATTTTAAACGGTTTACGAATGGTTTATGCTCCTTAAATTTTGATTCAACTACAGTTAATTTAATATACAATTATGCACCTAAAAACAACTATAATTCGTGTTATTTTCATTATTTGATTTATTACTTTTTGGAATGATTTAGATTATAAAAGTTTTCTCTTAATTTAAAGAAATTGTTTTATGGAGGATAAAGAATCATGGATCAACATATTCCTTGTCAGTTTTTTTCGTTTGAGAACACCACACTTGCAGTACGCTATCGCAAGGGGCGCCAATCTCCAGGTTTGGTTTGGCTTCCTGGCTATCAATCCGATATGTTGGGAAGTAAGGCAACGTTAGTTGATCAGTTTGCTCAGAAGAATGATTTGTCTTGTTTACGTTTTGATTATTCTGGACATGGAGAATCTGAAGGTGATTTTTTTCAAGGAACAATTTCGCGTTGGGTTAAGGAAAGTTTAGCGACTTTTGAAACCTATTGTGAGGGTCCACAAATTTTGATTGGTTCCTCTATGGGTGGGTGGATTGCACTAAGGCTTGCTATGATGCTAGCACAGAAAAATAAGAAGCTTGCTGGCATGATATTGATTGCTCCAGCGCCTGATTTTACACAAACATTGGTGGAACCAAAATTAGGCCCAGAAGAATGGAAGATTTTGGAAGAAAAAGGCTATATTGAACGACCTGCTGTTGATGATACAGAGCCAATGCCCTTTACAAAAAAATTAATTGAAGATGGGCGCGAAAATTGTGTTATGAAAGGATGCATTGATGTTGGGTGTCCAGTCCATATTCTACAAGGGATGGAAGATGAAGATATTCCCTATCAGCATACATTGACTTTACTTGATCATTTACCTCTCCATGATGTAACGTTGACACTTGTTCGTGATGCAGATCATCGCTTTTCTCGTCCACAAGATTTAGATTGCCTTGAAACAGTATTGAGATCTTTTATTAATCAGATTAATGCAAAATAAGGGGTACATTTATTGATGAAGATAAAAATATATGAGCATTTCTAAGCAGCATTTTATTTTTTCTGATCGCTCTGTACCTGTACGGGTGCGGGAAAATAAGTATGCACGCCGTCTTACCTTACGTATTGATGCCAGCAGTCAAGAGATTTGTGTAACAACACCACCAGCGATAAGTCTCTGTACGATTCAAAGTTTTATTGAAAAGCATCGATCTTGGATTGAGGCACGTCTTGCTCGTTTACAAATCTCTCATGAAAATGCTTATCTCAAAGAGGGGGCAATGATTCCTTTATTAGGTGTTTCCCATACCATAAAGCATAGAGAAGGGCGTGGGGTAACAGAAATCCTTACAGCAGATGCGGAGCAAGGACCTAAAATTATTGTTTATGGTCAATTAGAATACCTCCCAAGACGCATTGCTGACGTTTTGAAAAAACAAGCAGCACTTATTATAACACCTTTGGTGGCACATTATGCCCATAAAGTAGAGCGTAAAGTCAAATCAATTTGTTATAAAGATACGAGAAGTCGTTGGGGATCTTGTTCAATAGATAAGCGTCTTTCTTTTTCTTGGCGCCTTGTTATGGCACCAAAAGAAGTTGTGGAATATGTTGTTGCTCATGAGGTTGCTCATCTTGTTGAAATGAATCACGGACCAAGATTTTGGGCTCTTTGTGAAGAGCTATGTCCTGATAGTAAAACGTACCGTGCTTGGTTGAAGGAAAATGCCCATAGATTGCAAGCAATTAATTTTGATTCATATAATTTAGAGGCGTAAAAAACTTTCAAATGAAGGCAACATTTAACGGAACTTTTTGTTGAGTGTTTTGTTGTGTGTGTGCTTGCTCATGTATAATGAGGAAGCCATTGAAGCTCTCAGCACGATTGTTCTCCCCTGCTTGGTTTGCTGAGTGTCTTCAATGTTTTTTCTTTATCTTTTTTGTAATTCAGCGTAATAACCTTAAGTTCCGATGACTTATAAAAAATGGGAAGGGACCTTATGCCTGTTCTTACAGATCCACTTCAGCTACTAAAGAGACTTATCCGTTGTCCTTCTGTTACACCTCATGAAGCGGGGGCTTTATCAACTTTGGAACAATTTTTGAAAAAAATGGGATTTCACGTCGAGCGCCCTATTTTTACGGATAAAAATACAGATAATGTTGAAAATCTTTATGCAAAAATGGGAAATGAAGGACCCCATCTTATGTTTGCGGGTCATACAGATGTCGTACCACCAGGTGCATTGGAAGATTGGACTTATTCACCTTTTGAAGCTGTCATAGATCAGGGGAAATTATATGGGCGGGGTGCTGTTGATATGAAGGGCGGAATCGCTTGTTTTATTGCGGCGCTAGCGCGAGTTCTTGAGAAACGATCCATTAAAGGAATGGTAAGTTTTTTGATTACCGGTGATGAAGAGGGACCTGCTGTTAATGGTACCGTCAAACTTCTCAAATGGGCAGAAAAAAAAGGCGAAAAATGGACTGCGGCTCTTGTGGGGGAACCAACAAGTGTAAAGACTGTTGGGGATGTCATCAAAATCGGTCGCCGCGGATCGATTTCTGGTATCATTACCGTGAAAGGTCGCCAAGGTCATGTTGCTTTTCCAGAGCGGGCTGCTAATCCCTTGCCTTTGGCAAGTAAGCTTATTCAAGCATTGACACAAACTGCTTTAGATAAAGGGACAGAGAATTTTCAACCCAGTAATCTAGAGCTAACAAGCATTGATACTGGTAATTTAGCGGTCAATGTTATCCCAGCGCAGACAACAGTTCATTTTAATATACGCTACAATGATCTTTGGACAAAAGAAACACTGATGAAGGAAATTGAAAAGCGTCTTGCTTTGGTGCAATCAAAAAACAATGGTGACCAATATCCCTCTTATCAGCTTGAATGGATTCCAAGTTTAGGAGATGTTTTTTTGACCAAAAATGATAAACTCATTCAAACTTTATCCAATGCTATTAAAAGTGTAACAGGGAATATACCAGAATGTTCCACTTCTGGTGGTACTTCAGATGCGCGATTTATTAAGGATTATTGCCCAGTGGTTGAATTTGGCTTACCAGGGCAAACGATGCATATGGTAGATGAGTGTGTGGCCCTTGATGCAGTGGAAACTCTTACTGCTATTTATGAGCGTTTTATTATTGAATTTTTTGCATAAAGAAAAGATTTTTGGTTCAAAAATACCTTTATCTTGTTGAGCTATAAGATATTGACATTTAAGGTGTGGTGATATGAGTCTCGTAAGACTTAATATATTAAGTGGTTTTAGAGTAAGTGATGAATATTCTTAAGTTGGGATTCTTGCCTGTAGAGTTTTTAGTTAAGTGAATTACATAATTGGAAAGCCAAGAGAGACCTGCTTGAAGAAGTAGAACTGTTTAGACCATATTGGATTGAAAATATTCGTTCTTTAAAGTGTAGAAAGGAAGTCACACGCAATCATATATGGAAAACAATGAATATTATATCATCATTGTGTGATGACAGGTTGAAGCCATAAAGACACACAAAAACATGCTGCTATTGTAAAAAGTTCGTACAACATAAATGCGCTCATTCACAGCTCATGTTTTGATATGTTTTCTGCACTCTCATAAAAGGTACTTCTTGTTCCAATTAGACTCTCTTAGAATAAAGCCTATAGGAAAAGCGCTTTAAGTTTGTTTTATTTCATATATTTTGCCATGCTTTTTTTGTCCCCAAGAACTTCCGTTGCAAAATCATTACGAGATAGAAGGTGAGCTTATTTAATCAGCTTTAATCTTGGTTATGATAAAGATACACAGAATTTTTTGTAGCAGCACGTTGACTTCTTGAGCCAAGGATTGTCCTAGTATTATTCTCAATTTTTTAATAAAATAACCTTAAAGGACGCGTACAGATACTCATAAGCATTATGCATACAAGTAAGATTATATGGGATTAACGTCGTTTCGCTCGCTAACAAAGCAATCTCGATTCATATCGGGTATATTTGCCATTTGAGTGCATTATTTGTTTAATAAAGCTCGTGATTTTGCTGTGACCTATAAATCAATACCAATCATACAGCCGCGTATCTCAAATAAATATTGGTTCAGTACTTTTTGCGATAACCGCTTTTACATGCCAGAATAGGATAAAAGTATTGCGTATATCTATTTTTTATAATCTCTGAAACAGACATACAATTTCATTGAGGAAAAATATAAAGGTATAAAGGTGAAAATCAGCGTGCTTTTTTACTTTCTTTTTTATTCGGCTTTACGGTTTTCAAAAGTAAATAGAGTAAGATCTTTTTACATAATCAAAAATTGATGCATGGTTTCATGCTTATTTCTATGGTTCTTTTAATGGTGCCACGATTTCATAAAGAAAAAATACATTATCGTGTTATGCATTCACGTATTTGTTTTAGAGAAATTTTCTCAATGTTTGTCACATTTGTGCTACTACGGTGCTTATGAATGTTGTAATATAAAATCTATAATGCCTCCCCATCTTTATGTTTATGAAAAATAAAGTTAGAGCACCATACACTTTCTAGCTCAAAATATTGCAATAGATTTTAGCACTTAAGAGTGTTCATAAGAGGCCTTTTTACTCCTTTTTTATAGTTTTTATCCACATGCTTCTCTATTTTTAAGGTGTAAGCAAATGGCGATAACTAACTTGCTATAAATAGTTTTGAAATGAGAGAAGCTCACAATATTCTAATCTCACCTTGCTATGGAAAATGATAATTATGATTAAAATAAGTATGTTGTTATAAAAACTTTAATTTGCAAGTTGGCTGATGATGTGATCAAGAACAATACGTCCTTTGGTTGTTGCTTTTAAGCGTTGGTTATCCACCATTTCTATCAATTCTTGGTGTTGTAAATCGATCAGTTTTTCCATTGGGATACGTTTAGGGCTTAAGGTTTCATAGCGTATAAGTTCTAAGCCTTCGCAAAGGCGTAATCCCATAAGGAGCATTTCATTTGCCTGTTGTTCAGTGGTTAAATGTTCCGTTTCAATACAGCCATGTCCTGTTGTTTCTACCAAATTAAGCCACTGTTCGGGATGCTTTTCATTTATTGTGACATAACGTTCGCGGTTTTCAAGGTGTGATGACAATGTTTTTGAACAGAAAGAGGAATGATTCGATGCGTGCTCAATGAAACGTCCATGTGCTCCTGGACCAAAGCCTGCATATTGGTGATAACGCCAATAAAGAAGATTGTGTGCTGATTCGGCACCGGGCATTGCATGGTTTGAGATTTCATAGGCAGGAAGTCCATGTAGTGCCGTTATTTCTTGAGTAAGATGATACAGATCTGCTGCTAGCTCTGATGGGGGAAGGATAAGTCTTCCTGCATCATGAAGCCGTTTAAAGGCGGTTCCTTCTTCGATCGTCAATTGATAAAGAGAAAGATGGTCCGCTGCTAAATCAATTGCTTGTACAAGTTCAGATTTCCATTGTTCAAGGGTTTGTTCGGGGCGGGCATAAATGAGATCAAAGGATAAACGTGGAAAAATTTGCCGTGCTAAAGCAATGGCACAAAGAGCTTGTTCCACATTATGGAGTCGGCCAAGTTTGCGCAATGCTTTATCATTGAGCGCTTGTATCCCTAGAGATAAGCGATTAACACCTGCCGCACGGTATCCACGAAAGCGCTCTGCTTCCACACTGGATGGATTAGCTTCTAATGTAATTTCAACTTTATCATCGACTACCCATTTTTTTGCAAGTGCTTGCAATAGGGCATCGACAGTTTGCGGCTCCATAAGGGAAGGGGTTCCTCCACCAATAAAAATACTTGTAATATGGCGTGGGCCTATTTTGTGGTATTGCGTTTCTATTTCGCGCTTAAAGGCGGTGACAAAACGTGGTTGATCAACACCATGGATGCGAACATGCGAATTAAAGTCACAATAAGGACATTTAGCTGCACAAAAGGGCCAATGAATGTAAATGCCAAAAGGTTCATTCATGAGAATGCTAAAAGGTTTTCTGCCAAAAGTTTGAAAGCACGTGCGCGATGTGAAAGAGGGGGAATATCATTACGTTTCCAGTTGTGTTTTTGCTCTGTTGACATTTCTCCAAAGGTATTTTCACATCCATCGGGTAAAAAAATAGGATCAAAACCAAAGCCTTTATCTCCCCGTGGAGGCCAAATGAACGTTCCTTCAACGCATCCACGGAAGTAATCTGCATGAGCATCAGGCCATGCAATGCAAATGACGGATATAAAACGGCATTTCCGTTGACTTTTTTCTCGTGCTCCGACTTTTTGGAGTTCATTTTCTATTTTTTTCATAGCTTTTGGAAAATTACGTGTACCATCGGCTTGAATTGCCCAATCAGCGGTATAAACGCCTGGCGCACCCTCCAATGCATCTACCTCTAAGCCTGAATCATCAGATAGGGCAGGAAGTCCTGTTTTTTTTGCTGCTGAAAAAGCTTTAATATAAGCATTTTCTTCAAATGTTTTTCCCGTTTCTTTTGGTTCTGGCAAGCCCAGTTCTTTTGCCGATTGTATTATTAAACCGAAAGGCGTAATTAAAGTAGTGATTTCATGCAATTTTCCGGTGTTATGTGTAGCAATGACAAGTTTTTTATCTGCTATGCTTCTCATATAGATTTCTCCAAAAATGAAAGGGGAATTATTTTTGTGCTAAAAACCGACTTTAATGCTCATACACACACATTTTACATGATATGATTATTTTACACGTTTAATGATATTTTATTCCAATAAAATTTTTTATCTTGTATGAAGATAACCTTGCAAAGATATGAAAGACATCTCTTTATTTATGATAGCATTTTTATGGTAAATTTCCAATTTCCTGCTTGCTCTAAAGGGTGAAATTTTCTATCTACAGCGGTTTTTAATCAATCTAGATTCTCTTGATAAGTCCCTACAGCAGACCACTTTACAGATCAACTCTTATCTTAAATATTTCTCACACACTCTAACAAAAAATATTTCCTGCGTAATTTATCAAGCATCACTCTGAAAGGTAGCATTTTACAGCTCAATAGGATAATATATTTTTATACTACTTTAGACTATTTGACCAAACCTTGACAAAACTTATATAAGAGATGAGGATTTTAAAAGTAGTGAAACAATTGTGATGAAGCACAAAACTATTGATAATGAACTAAAATATCTTGATGAACGTTCGCGTGATATTTTTCGCCATATTGTTGAAGCTTATCTTAATGATGGTGAACCTGTAGGGTCACGTAATCTTTCGCGGCTTTTACAACAGACATTATCGCCTGCGACGATTCGCAATGTGATGAGTGATCTTGAACATCTCGGTTTGATTTATGCACCACATGTTTCTGCGGGTCGAATGCCGACACAATCAGGTTTACGCTTTTTTGTTGATGCATTTATGGAAGCGGGTGATTTGCCAAACGAAGAGCGAGAAAATATTGAAATGCAAGTCAAAGAGGCTGGTCATGCACAATCGGTTGAACATTTTCTTGTTCAAGCAAGCCGAGTTCTTTCAGATCTTTCACGTGGGGCAGGGCTTGTTTTAGCAACAAAACAAGAAGGAACATTGAAACATATTGAATTTGTGCGCCTTGATAGGGAGCACGCTCTTGCCGTTTTGGTGACTCAACAAGGTGAAGTTGAAAATCGTATTGTTCATTTACCAGAAGGGGTTACCCATGCACAATTGACGGAAGCAACGAATTTTCTCAATGCCCATATTCAAGGGCGTACATTGAGTGAAGCTAAAGGGGAAATTGCCCGCTTATGCGCAGAAACAAGGGCCGCACTTGATGATTTATCACATCATCTTGTTGAAACGGGATTAGCTCTTTGGGGAGGAGAAGATGCTGATCATAAAATACACCTCATTGTTCGCGGGCGTAGCAATTTACTTGAAGATGTGAAAGCAGAAGAAGATTTAGAACGGTTACGCCATTTGTTTGATGATCTTGAAACGCGCGAGAGTATGGCACAGCTTCTCGATTTAACGGATGAAGGTTCTGGGGTTAGAATTTTTATTGGTTCAGAAAATAAATTATTTTCTCTTTCTGGTTCTTCTTTAGTTGTAGCACCTTATCGAGATTCACAACAAAGAGTCATTGGTGCTTTAGGTGTTATTGGTCCTACACGGCTTAATTATGCAAGGATTGTGCCCATGGTTGATTATACAGCTCAACTTGTGTCACAGTTATTGCGTTAAAACGATGCAAGTAAGTATTTGTACTATAAAAGCTCATTGTATTATATACATCGCTACCCCTTGATTTTTGTCTGTAGAATTTCGATATCGAGAATAACGAATCTTATGAAGGAATAAAATTTTTATGTCTGATGAAAAAAACAAATTTACTGACGCTTCATTTGAAAATTGTGATTTAAAAAATCCAGCTGATCGTAATACACTTAAACAGGCAGCCGATGAATTTTTAAAAACACATAAAACAGAGGAACACGAAGTCGTTGAAACAGAAAGCAATGAGGTTAGTGATCTTTTAGCGTCTTTGCAGGATGAAAATAAAGAACTGAAAGATCAGCTTTTACGTCTTGTTGCAGATATGGAAAATCTTCGACGCCGTACTATGCGAGATGTGGCGGATGCAAGAGCTTATTCCATTGCTAATTTTGCACGGGATATGTTATCGGTTTCTGACAATCTCAATCGTGCTTTGGAAGCTATTCCAGAAGGTGCACGGGAGAGTGATGCTGGTTTGAAATCATTGGCAGAAGGCGTTGAAATGACTGAACGTGCCATGATGGCAGCATTAGAACGTCATGGGGTGCAAAAAATTCATCCAGAGGGGCAAAAATTTGATCCTCACTTTCATCAAGCGATGTTTGAGATTCCCAATGCTGATGTTCCAGATAATACTGTTCAACAAGTGGTTCAGGCAGGTTATATTATCGGGGAAAGGGTGTTACGTCCAGCTATAGTGGGTGTAGCTAAAGGAGGAGCAAAAGAAGCTTCTGTTGAAGCTGATTCGGCTTAAAACACATCAATAACAAACCTCTATCGTAAAATGCAGTATTCCCTGCAGTTTCATATATATATAGGGTCTTTTCTCAAAGAGTTTTTAAAGGGTGTGACAAACACCCTTTTATTTTTGAAGTGGCCAATTTCCTTTTACAATATAGGGAGCCTTATTTAAGGGAGAGGCCGATAACAATAAAACAAAATGATCAACTTCAAAAGGAGGGACAAAAAAATCATCTTGAAAAGATAGATAAGAAGAAAGATCTTTAAGATTAATATCAAATATTCGTGCAAGAGTGATATGCGGAATAAACAGTCTTTCATCAGGCTTTAACTCTAATTTATTCCGAATATATTGCATCTTTTCATGTAAAAGAGTAAGCTTTTCACAAGGTTCAATGCGAACCACAAGAGAATGGGGAGCATTTTCTGAACCAAAAACTTCAAAACCCTTTATCTGTAGCGTAAAAGAAGGAAGTTCTATAGTGTTAAAGGTATGCATAATTTCATCTGCTGTAGAACTTTCAACTTCGCCAAAAAAAGATAAGGTGACATGAAAATTTTGCGGGTTGATCCATTGCGCTTTTGGTAAGCCATTTTGCAATGATACGAGGGCTTTTGTTGTTTGTTGAGGAATCTGGAGAGCACTAAATAGACGACCCATGATATTATCTCCTTATAATGAAAGATGCTATCCCAAGCGCAATATAGATAATAAGGGCGGGGCACGTACCACATAAAACAAGGCAATAGTATAGAAAAAGAATGTCTAAAAAATGCTTACTATAATTATGAGCGTACAAAGCTTATTCGTTTTAAGAAAATGGTTATGACATTGATAAGAATTGCGTTTTCATGATCTGTATCACAATGATGTACAATGGAAGATTACTTGTGTATTATAAAGGCTACAAAGTTAGCAGAAAATAAGAAAAGTTGATAGATTGTTGATGTGCGAAATTATTTTGACATTTATCTTTAGCCTAAAATAAAGCATATTCTAATACAAGGTGAAGAGTTCTCTTTTCTGTAAAGATTTAATTATATGATTAAGTCGGGGAATAGCCATAATACGCAAAACTATTCAAATTGGTCAAATAATGTTAGGAAAGGAAGAAAAAACCAGCATAACAAAATTACTATAAGCTTTTACATTTATGATAATTATACCAATCCATAATGGATATGAATATTGGTATAAAAGCGGGAAGAGAAATTAAAATTCAAAATAATGATGGAAAGTTCCTATTTTCTAAGAATTATCATCCTTGTTTATAATGAAAAAGCACTAGTTTTCCTCTCCAAAGTTGTTATTGATGAGCTTTTCAAGAGCATTAAGAGCATCTGTTGCTTCTGGTCCTGAAACACGAATGGTGAGGTTGCAACCGGATGAAGCCGCTA
Source organism: Bartonella sp. CL63NXGY (assembly GCF_042194905.1). Lineage (NCBI taxonomy): Bacteria > Pseudomonadati > Pseudomonadota > Alphaproteobacteria > Hyphomicrobiales > Bartonellaceae > Bartonella > Bartonella sp. CL63NXGY. The sequence goes on along the minus strand of NZ_JBHINK010000001.1, from coordinate 130,612 downwards.
GCATCATAAGTCCCATAATTGATGATCCGCCAACAATTTTTCCATCTTTTTCAACTTCAACAGTAACATTAAAATTGTCAACAGTTTGTACAAATTTTGCAGAAGCACGTGCATGCAACCCACGTTTATTACAGATATTGAAATGACGACTTATACACGGGAGGGTATCTTTGGAAAACATTGGTATTTTATTATCCGCTAATCATACTTGGTACATTAATATATTTACGCCCTGCTTCTTGTGCTATTCTTAACGCGTCTGATAATGAAATATCCGGACATTTGCGAATAGAAATCAGTTTAATAAGCATGGGCAAATTAACACCCGCAATCATTTCAACGCGTCCTTTTTCAATAGCAGGAATAGCTATATTTGATGGTGTTCCACCGAACACATCTGTTAATATGATGACGCCATGATCCGTATCTGTATCGGTTACTGCGGCTATAATATCACCTCGGCGCTGATCTATATCGTCATCGGGATAAACGCATATTGTTGCGAACTTTTCTTGTACTCCAACAACATGTTCCACGGCATGTAAAAATTCGACAGCCAGCTCACCGTGCGTTACAAGCACGAGTCCAATCATTTACGCAAACTCCTGTTAACTAATAAGACCCAACCATATTGGTGGGAAAGACATTGTACAAGGCTTTATCTTGCTGCCAAGAAAAATTTGCAAAAAAAAGGCAAAAATTGTGATTTTTTTATCTTTAGAAAAAATTAGACAGATTTTTGCCATATTTTTTTAAACAAAAATGCTTCAATAGCTTGACAAATGGCGGTACAATCGGCTTCACGAAGAGAGGGAAGTTTTAAAAGAGGAATGTGCAAATTTTCAAATTGAAAAGTTTTATTTGTGGAAAAACGTTCATATTCCGGACCGAGAAAAATAACACAATCGATAATTGTGTGCTTTTCAAATTCTATCATATAAAGACCAACGCCACGAATCTCGATGCCGCCCTCTAAATTATCGGGAGTGTATCCGTGAAGCTTTCCATTTTCCGCACGCAACATTGTATAATCATCACTGATAAGCTTCGCTTCACGTTTTGACCACTCAGCGCGGTCAAGCAAAGAAAGGGTGAGGGTTGATTTTCCTGATCCCGATGGACCTATAATTAACAGCCCCTTGCCGCCTAGTTGAAGGCAATTTGCGTGGAGTATTTCACATTTTGTTTTCATGTCTTTTACTTTGGATAAAAGATTTATTTAGCAAGCGGAAGCATAATAGTAAAACGTGCACCAGTTTTACACTTCCCAAGTGTAGGATCAATAATATTTTCGGCTGTAATTGTCCCATTATGAACTTCGATGATTTGCCGACTAATAGAAAGGCCAAGTCCAGAGTTTTGCCCAAAAGCATCTTCATTTGGTCGATCTGTATAAAAACGTTCAAAAATGCGTTCAATATTTTCTGAACGAATACCTGGGCCATTATCTTCAATGGTTAAAATAAGGGTTGAAGCATGACCTTTCATAGTAATGCAAATTTTGCCACGATTCCGAGGAATAAAAGAACGCGCATTTTCAAGAAGATTTGAAATCACTTGTCCTAAACGGAGTTCGTGTCCCAATACAAGATAGGCTTTTCCATGAGGACGTGGGACAATATTAAGGCTTATATCAATGGTTTGCGTATTACGATACACTTCCTGAACAGCATGAACAAGACTTTCCAAAAGCGGTGTCATATCAACAATCTCTGCGGTTTCTCGTGCAAGCTCTGCATCGAGCCGTGATGCATCAGAAATATCTGTAATCAACCGATCAAGGCGGCGCACATCATGTTGAATAATTTCAAGCAATTTCTCTTGTGCTTCTTCATTTTTAGCCAGAGGGAGCGTTTCAACAGCACTGCGTAGAGAGGTGAGAGGATTTTTTAATTCGTGGCTTACATCAGCAGCAAAGCGTTCAATGGCTTCAATACGCATATAAAGGGCATTGGTCATATCACGAATAGAAGTTGAAAGGTGACCAATTTCATCTTCACGCATTGAAAAATCAGGAATTTCTACACGCTGATTATTGCCATTACGCACTCGATTAGCCGAGGCAGATAATTTACTTAATGGATGGGCAATCGTATGGGCCAAAAAGAGAGAAAGAACCAAAAGTACGCTACCTACAACGGCAAAAACTTTAAAGATAACCAGTCTTTCGCCTTTTACAATGTTATCAATATCGGAACCAGTGGTTGAAAGAAGAAGAGCTCCAACCACTGCGCGATAGCGTTGAACAGGAACGGCAACAGAAACAATTAATTGCCCTTGTCTGTTGCGTCTTTTTGCCGTAGCAAGAGATCCGTTTAATGCGCGGTACACTTCTGGATAAGCAATACCACTGGTTTTTATTTGTTCTCTGTCAAGAGCAATACCTTTACCATAAAATGCGCTTGAATACCATGAAGTAAGGCGATCCCACATGTTTTGTTCTGTTTTAAGTGGGGGTAAATCATAACTAAAAACTTCTCCACTAGAATAAAGAACGCGCGAATCAAGAAGGAGAGTAGCATCACGATCATAGATACGTGCTCTTGTCGTTTTAGGTGTGATGAGACGCCGTAAAAGAGGGGCAACTTGCTCAGGGTTAATAGGAAAATCCCAAGAATCGGTTGATTGAGGGGCTGGTGTAACGCTTTCACCAGTCTGTAACTCTAAGAGTTTTTGGGGATCAATGAGGATAGAATTTGTATCTACTGTTGCAGAAGCAGCAATAGCCCCAGCAATAATTTTTCCTTGGGTACATAAACTTTTAATTTTTGCTTCAATTAAACCATCGCGAAATTGGTTAAGGTATAAAATGCCTGTAACTAAAACGGCAAGGGCAGCAATGTTTAATATAACAATGCGACGTGTAAGGCTGGAAAAAAGCAATTGTCTAAAGAGACGTTGTATTCGAAGATGCAAACGAGAAAACATAAGAAACGGCGTTGAGGATGTACCATTAACGGTTGTTTTTTGTAAAGTTTCCAGTTGAGAATTGTCTGTCATCGATTTGATTGCCGTTCAAATTTTTGCGACAAAGTAGTTTTATACTTCGTGGAAACGATAACCTACACCATAAAGTGTTTCAATCATTGCAAAATCATCATCCACTTGTTTAAACTTTTTACGCAGACGTTTAATGTGACTATCAATGGTGCGATCATCTACGTAGACTTGATCACTATAGGCAGCATCCATTAAAGCATCACGACTTTTTACAACTCCTGGTCTTTGTGCTAAGGTTTGCAGAATCAAAAATTCCGTAACGGTTAAAATAACAGGTTTATCTTTCCATGTACAGGTATGGCGTTCTTGATCCATCACAAGATCTCCACGTTTGAGAGAAGAGGTGGAAGAAGTTCCTGTAGAAAGCGGTTGGTTACGTGCATTAGAACGGCGCAAAATAGCTTTCACGCGTTCAATAAGAAGACGTTGGGAGAAAGGTTTAGTAATAAAATCATCAGCTCCCATTTTGAGACCAAATAATTCATCAATTTCATCATCTTTAGAGGTGAGAAAAATAACTGGAAGATCAGATTTTTGACGCAAACGACGCAAAAGTTCCATCCCATCCATTCGGGGCATTTTAATATCAAAAATAGCTAAGTGTGGAGGGTGAAGTGTGAGACCCTTGAGTGCAGATGCTCCATCTGTATAGCTTTCAACCCGATATCCTTCTGTCTCAAGCGCAAAAGATAAAGATGTCAAAATATTGCGATCATCATCAACAAGTACAATCGTTTGTGTGATTGTTGGTGTATCTTTCATGGTTTCTTAGACCTTTCTATTGCTGTGGTAGCAAATTACCCACACTTATTTATATGGGAGTTCATATTTTTTTTGCAAAACAAATATGATACAAATTGTAGCAAAGTAAAAAACCTTTTGTCATTACTGTAAAATCTTGTTTTGCTTTCATAATTTATAATGTTTCTACGTCTATTAAGATCCCTTCATTTGAGAGAAAATTTTCATAAAGGCTTTTTTTATCAAGGTTTATTACAAAGTTTATTATTGTATTTGTCTCATAATTGAACAGATGTAGTTTTGATTGTTGAAGTTTAGAAAATCTGCCTATGTGTTTTAAGAGCAAAGAAAAGAATGTGGCAATATATGCACAAAAATTTGTTTCTGCTACACGAAAGGAGGTCGTAATGGGATTTTTTAATTTTATTAAAACTGTAGGGGAAAAGTTAGGTATTGGGGACCATGAACCAAAAGAAAAGGATTTTAAAAGAGCATTTGATGATTTTCAACTCGGTACAGAAAAAGTCAATATTCAAGTTGAAGACGGTAAAGCTATTTTAAGCGGTGAAGTTCCAGACAGGGAAACACTCGAAAAAGCACTGCTGGTTGTTGGCAATTCACAAGGTATCTCTTCTGTAGATGTTGATCAATTAAAGGTTATAGATACAACGCCTAGAAAAACTTCTCGCTTTTATGAGGTTAAATCTGATGATAATCTTTGGAAAATTGCTGAAGAGGTTTATGGAAAAGGGCAAGGTAATAAAAACACATTTATTTTTGAAGCCAATAAGCCAATGCTAAAATCTCCCGATAAAATTTATCCTGGACAAGTTTTACGTATTCCTGAAATTGACCATAGTTAATTCATCAAAGAGGATAATTTTTTACTGATGGCATTAAACAAAAAATAAAGGAGCGTAAAAAAATTCACGCTCCTTCATTTTATAAAGTGTGTATTTATTGTGTATTTATATAAAAGGAGCTTAGTGAACAAGAGAGGATTTAGAAGGTGATGGTACTTTCATAGCGTTTACAGAGAAATCAACATCAATGGTTCCTGCTTTCTCAAATGTCAATTTTGCGCTAATTTTATCACCTAACTTGAATGGTTTTGAAAGCCCCATAAACATAATATGATCACCGCCAGGCTTAAGCGTGATTTCTCCATTTCCCGGAATTTCAATGCCATTGTGCATTTTTTCCATTTTCATAATATCATTAACGACAGCCATAGAGTGTATCTCTGTTGTTTTTACTCCGTTTGTGGAAATAGAAACCAAACGGTCTGGGGTATTACTGTGATTAATAATGTAGAGATAACCGCTACCAACTCTTATACCTTTAGGTGTTTCTCGTGTCCAAGGATTGAGAATTTCTATGTCGCCAAGTTTATATTGCTGAGCACCTGCTGGCAGGGTTATACCAGCAAAGAGAAGAGCACACACGATATTTATGATAACCTTTTTGTATGGATATTGTGTATGGATTATATTCTTAAAGATGAGATTTGTTATTTTCTTAATAATAGATGTCATCATTGATTTACCCTCCTTCATAAGATTCATACTTTGAATATTTTTTTATTTTAGCAGAGCTTTTATTTAAAATAAAAGAAAGAAATACTAAAATGAAATTGATTTGAGTATGAGAATAAAAATCATAGAATTATTTGATTCTAAAGGAAGGCAGTAAGGTTTACAACGACAACACACCTCTCAACACTTCCGTATTCATCTCATAAATAATATTTGTAAATGGTATAAAATCTATGATGCACTACTATTTTGCTTAATAAAATATAATATAGAACAATCATCAACCACTTTACCAATTTTAATATTATAACAGCTCTTGGCATTTTAAAGCGTTTATACAGACGCATTTTTATATATTTTCAAAGTTCAAAATTATACAGTTAGGAAAAAACGCTTTAGGTGAGTTTAAAGCACAGATTTCAAATAACCGCAAACAATGAGACCGTTAGAAGGAGAATTTTTGAAAGGAGATCGATGGATAATACCTTTACAGATGTGAGCATTAGATATGATGACTATTTTAGTCCAAGAAAAATTTATAATATTCGCGATATAAATTATTCGCCTTTTAAAAAGCTTTTACGGGAGTATCATTTTATCAATGATGAGAAGATCAAGAGCGAGAGTGCAATCACTCTTTTATTTTTTTAATTTTTATAGAAAGATATATTTGTTGAGAATTGCAAGAAAAATATATTATAATCTCAAGTCTCTCATAAATATGGTATTTATGGGTCATTAGAGCGCCTATTTTAAAATAAATTTTTTATTTTGGAGATGTTTCTCTCATTATTCTCTTGTAGCAATAAAAGCCTGTTCTTATATACGAGGCAGCAAGGCTTGTTGCGACTTGCAGTTTATTATTATTTATGTTGCTTGAAGCAATATACGGGCTTTAGGTGTTATGAGGAGCTATCTTAAAAAGATGCTTTATGAAGGTTGAGGTAGCTTGCTGAATGGAGATTATAATATGGCAAAAGTAATTGGTATTGATTTGGGGACAACGAACTCTTGTGTGGCTGTTATGGATGGCAAAAACGCAAAAGTTATTGAAAACTCAGAAGGAGCGCGAACAACACCTTCCGTTGTTGCCTTTACTGATGGGGGGGAGCGTCTTGTTGGGCAGCCTGCTAAACGGCAGGCGGTGACAAATCCTGAAGGGACAGTTTTTGCAGTTAAACGTTTGATAGGGCGCCGTTTTGATGACCCTATGGTTGAAAAAGATAAAGCACTTGTGCCTTATAAAATTGTTAAAGGTGACAATGGTGATGCATGGGTTGAAGAAGCGGGAAAGAAATATTCTCCGTCGCAAATTTCAGCTATGATTTTGCAAAAGATGAAGGAAACAGCAGAATCTTATCTTGGTGAAAAAGTTGAACAAGCCGTTATTACGGTTCCTGCTTATTTTAATGATGCGCAACGTCAAGCTACGAAAGACGCGGGTAAAATTGCTGGACTTGAAGTTTTACGGATTATTAATGAGCCAACAGCTGCTGCTTTAGCTTATGGTTTGGACAAAAAAGACGGAAAAACAATAGCAGTTTACGATCTTGGTGGTGGTACATTTGATATTTCAGTTCTTGAAATTGGAGATGGCGTTTTTGAAGTTAAATCAACCAATGGAGATACGTTTTTAGGTGGTGAAGACTTTGATATGCGCCTAGTTGGTTATTTTGCAGATGAATTCAAAAAAGAGCAAGGAATTGATCTGAAAAATGATAAATTAGCTTTACAGCGCTTAAAAGAAGCGGCAGAAAAAGCAAAGATTGAGCTTTCTTCGTCACAGCAAACAGAAATCAATTTACCATTTATCACGGCAGATCAATCAGGTCCCAAGCACTTAACAATGAAATTGACTCGGGCAAAATTTGAATCTCTCGTTGACGATTTAGTGCAGCGTACCATCGAGCCTTGTAAAGCTGCGTTGAAAGATGCTGGATTAAAGGCTGGTGAAATTGACGAAGTTGTTTTAGTAGGTGGTATGACACGTATGCCCAAGATTCAGCAAGTCGTGCAGAGCTTCTTTGGTAAGGATCCACACAAAGGTGTTAATCCTGATGAAGTGGTCGCAATGGGTGCTGCCATCCAAGGAGGTGTATTGCAAGGCGATGTCAAAGACGTGTTGTTGCTAGATGTAACGCCTTTATCTTTGGGTATTGAGACCTTGGGTGGGGTTTTTACACGCCTTATTGAGCGCAATACCACTATCCCAACAAAAAAATCGCAAGTTTTTTCGACAGCTGATGATAACCAGAGTGCTGTGACGATTCGTGTTTTTCAAGGTGAACGGGAAATGGCAAGTGATAATAAGTTATTGGCTCAATTTGATCTTGTTGGTATTCCTCCAGCACCACGTGGTATACCTCAAATTGAAGTTACTTTTGATATCGATGCGAATGGTATTGTTAATGTTTCGGCCAAAGATAAGGGAACAGGTAAAGAGCATCAAATTCGTATTCAGGCATCAGGTGGTTTAAGTGATGCTGATATTGAAAAAATGGTAAAGGATGCAGAAGAGCACGCGGCTGAGGATAAAAAACGCCGTGAAGGTGTTGAAGCTAGAAATCAAGCGGAGGCTCTTATTCATTCAACTGAAAAGTCGCTCAATGAATATGGCGATAAAGTATCAGCTGAAGAAAAGGGACAGATTGAAACAGCAATATCTGATTTGAAATCTGCGCTTGAAGGCAGTGATACGGAAGAAGTAACAACAAAGATGCAAAAATTAGCAGAAGTCAGTATGAAGCTTGGACAGGCTATGTACGAAGCCTCACAAGCAGCGAGCGCTGACACTGAAACAGAGGCAAAGAATGATGATGTTGTTGATGCTGATTTTGAAGAAGTTAATGATAAGAAGAAATAGTGTCAGCATATGTGTTGATTAATTGATAAACCCGGCCTTTGAAATATAAGGCTGGGCTTTATTATTTGAGATAAGTTGCAACTTTGTTGCTAAAAATATAAATTAAAAGCAATATTATCCATAAAGATGGATGACAGAAAAATTATCAGGAATACATGATGAAGGTTGACTATTATGAAATTCTTGGCGTGACTCGCGAATGTGATGATAAAAAGTTGAAATCTGCTTTTCGTAAGTTGGCAATGCAATATCATCCTGATCGCAACGCGGGGGATAAAGAGGCAGAGCGAAAATTCAAAGAAATTGGCGAAGCCTATGAAGTTCTTAAAGATCCTCAGAAGCGTGCTGCTTATGATCGATTTGGCCATGCGGCCTTTGAAAATAGCGGTGGTCAAGGGGGAGCAAATCCCTTTGGCGGTTTTGCTGCTGGTGGTGGATTTGCGGATATTTTCGAAGACTTTTTTGGTGAGATTATGGGAGGGACACACCGTAAGCGTGGTGACAGTCGCGAACGTGGTGCAGATTTGAGTTATAATATGGAAGTGACTTTAGAAGAGGCATTTTCAGGAAAAACTGCAGAAATTAATATTCCCAGTTCCGTCACGTGTGATGTTTGTGAGGGATCAGGAGCGAGAAAGGGCTCTAAGCCGCAAGTTTGTGGAATATGTCATGGATCTGGTCGTGTGCGTGCAGCACAAGGTTTCTTTTCTATTGAGCGAACATGTCCTTCATGTCATGGACGTGGTGAAACTATTACGGATCCATGCCCCAAATGTCAGGGGACACGACGCATAGAGAAAAAACGTTCATTGAGCGTAAATGTTCCAGCTGGTATTGAAGATGGAACGCGTATTCGCCTTTCTGGTGAGGGTGATGCTGGTATTCGTGGTGGCCCCAATGGTGATCTTTATATTTTCCTTTCCATTAAACCGCATGAGTTTTTTCAGCGAGAAGGAGCAGATCTTCACTGTCGCGTTCCTATTTCAATGGTAACAGCTGCTTTAGGAGGAGAGTTTGAAGTTTCCGACCTTGATGGTGTTAAAGCACGCGTTAAGATTCCAGAAGGGACACAAAATGGACGTCAATTCCGCCTTAGAGGCAAAGGTATGCCCATGTTGCGCCGTCAGCAAGCAAGGGGTGATCTTTACATCCATATCACGATTGAGACACCGCAGAAATTAACGCAAGAACAACGTGAATTGTTGCAAAAATTTGAAAAGCTCTCAAATCATGAAAATTCACCGCAATCACATGGTTTTTTTTCACGTATGAAAGAATTTTTTGAAAATATTTCTGGTTAAAATATGTGAATGTTCTCAGAATAATTAGAGAGAGCTGTAGGAAAGTTATTTTCATTAAGTTTTCTATTATCTCATTGTCTTTGAAAAGCATTTTTTCTTGAAAAGAAAAGAGAGAGACAGCTAATTTAGGATAAACTCCTGCTGCTGATAGTTTTTATATTTCATGAGTTTTATGGATAAGTCTTATTTTTGAGTGTCTATGACATTTTAAAAAGGGCTTATCCATATAAGAACGCAATTGAGTGATTGATAATAAATATTGCCAGTGTCATGATAACTGCCTTTATGCATTCAGTATTTTTTGTATTTCTTTTTAAAGGCTCTATAATAAAACTGTAAAATAGGTAGCAGCTTGCCAAGAAACGCTAAATAAGCTGTTAGGCAATCCATCTTATTTCAAATAAAGTATCAACTTCTTATAACCGATTTTATTTTTGGCATTTTTCATAGTTTTAATCACTGCTTCCTTTAAAATAAGGGTTATTTTATTTGGAATAGCTTTTACATGCCTCATCTTAGCTTTTAGCCGTAATCATGTCTTTTTAGATGCGGATTTAGTTTTGTATTTCTGATGTCATAAATACTTCTTCCAGATAATAAAAAACGCTATAATCAAGTTTATTTTGTTCCAAAGAAATTGTGGAATGAGATAATGTGTGTTTAATGCTAAAGAAGACATAACAAAACACGTTTTGAGGTATTCTATGTATCTCTCTTGTAGGGAAACAGATTCGATGGAATTCACTTAATTGAATTTATTGGCATAATAAAAAGTTGGTGGGAAGATAGAGGAAGTTACCTTTAAAAAGAAAAAATAAATACAATAAAAAAATAGCACAATATGCTTAGAAAACAGCACGATATATTATTGAAATTGTTAGTGATATGGAAAGAGAAATTTACGAAATGAATCTTTTTTCATAAAATAACATAATTAAAATAATACATTAAAAGAATTAACAATTCTAAAAAACATTGAATAATTCAAGCATGTATCGCTATGCAGAAAGAAAAACTTAATGACCGATCATGAAAAATGAGAAGTTTTATAAAACCTTACGAAGAGAGTAATCTAAACAATTAAATGCTTTTACGAAGATGCTTTTGAGGAGCTATCATAATATATGGATAATGTTGCAAAGCCTTTTTTCGATTTTACGATATAAAAAGATAAATTATTATTATAAATCAACTTATTATGATTCTCCATGAGGAGCGTTCAATCGACATTTCCTCATGTTTAATGATTGAGAAAAAGTCAAATTTTTAAAACCAAAGTTATAGTTTATTGGGATAAGCTATAAAGCAGTTGAGTGATTTCTTATCTTAGGAATATGTTAATTTTATTATTATAAGAAACTTTATTTTTATCTTACAAAATCAATGGTTGTATATATTCCTATTCATTGTTAAGTATCCATAGGGATAAACTAATGAGTTGAATGTGCAGCGTAGCTTCAAAATTTTGCTTTTCAATTTTATATATAAGATCATAAAATAATGACGTTTTTTTACGCCTATTTTGTTTAATTTTTCGCTGTCAATTTTTAAAGGAAGTTTTTGTATTTCATTTCGCTATTCCTTTTTCGTAATTTAGAGGAAAATTGACGATTTTCAGGGGGGTGGATAGAGTAAAGTTTGGTTTTATTGTTTTCACTTTTCCTAAATTTCATTAAGAGATGGTAAAAAGTGATGAGGAGGCTCTATTGATGGATGATGCTAAAAACGGTGATGTAGATGTTTTGGAAAAACAAGCAGCATTTTTATCGTCTGCTTTACCCTATATGCAAAAATATGAAAATGAAACGGTCGTGGTAAAATATGGCGGCCATGCTATGGGTGATCCTGCTTTGGGGCGAGCATTTGCGCGTGATATTGCTCTATTAAAGCAATCGGGGATTAATCCTGTTGTTGTTCATGGTGGTGGGCCTCAAATTGCTGAAATTTTAATGAAAATGGGGATTGAATCGCGATTTGAAAACGGATTACGGGTAACCGATGAGCGGATCGTTGAAGTGGTTGAAATGGTTTTAGCGGGTTCCATAAATAAAGAAATTGTTGCTCTCATCAATGCTGAGGGAGAATGGGCAATAGGATTATGCGGCAAGGATGGCAATATGGTTTTTGCCGAAAAGGCTTATAAAACTGTCATTGATCCTGATTCGCATATTGAACGTGTTTTAGATTTGGGGTTTGTTGGTGAGCCTGTTGAAGTTGACCGCACATTGCTAGATCTTTTAGCATGTTCTGAAATGATACCGGTTCTTGCTCCTGTGGCTCCAGGACGCGATGGTAAAACTTATAATATTAATGCTGATATTTTTGCTGGAGCTATTGCTGGTGCATTAGAGGCTAAACGCCTTTTATTTCTCACTGATGTTCCTGGTGTTTTGGATAACCAGGGTAAACTTTTAAAAGAATTGACAGTTTCTGAAGCTGAGAAATTTATTAAAAATGGGACAATTTCAGGAGGCATGATTCCAAAAGTAGAGACTTGTATAAAAGCCCTTCAAAATGGCGTGGAAGGTGTTGTCATTTTAAATGGTAAAACTCCTCATTCTGTTTTACTAGAGCTGTTTACCGAACAGGGAGTTGGAACGCTTATTGTTTCATAAATTGTGGGGAAAATTGGAAGAGAAAGTTTTTCATGGTGAATCTAAAACAGTTTAAATATCCTTTATTAAGTAAGCCAGAATTGGCAATATTTACTGCGACAATATTGTGGGGCGTTACATTTTTAGTCATTCACATTGCGGTACGCTATAGTGGTCCTCTGTTTTTTGTTGGATTTCGTTTTATTGTTGCATCTCTTATATGTGGGGTAATTTTTTGGCGCTCTATAAAAGGTATAACTGTTTATGAAGTTTTCGCTGGGATGGCGATAGGTTTAGCCATGTTTTTTGGTTATGCTTTTCAAGCAGCTGGACTTCAAACAATTATTAGTAGTCAGTCAGCTTTTATCACAGCGCTTTATGTACCGATGGTTCCAATCTTGCAATGGATTGTTTTTAAAAAACCTCCCCGTTTAGCTTGTTGGATTGGTATTATTTTCGCTTTTATTGGGCTTGTATTTATTTCAGGACAAAAGCCGGGAAATTTTGATTTTTCAAAAGGCGAAATTTTAACTTTGTTAGGCGCTTTAGCGATTGCTGGAGAAGTCATACTCATCGGAATTTTTGCGAACAAGGTTGATAGTCGGCGTGTAACCATTATTCAGTTATTTTTTAGTGGTTTTTTTTCATTTGCTTGTATGCCTTTGATGGGTGAAAGCATCCCTGAATTTTCGTGGGTGTGGTTTAATATTGGTATAGGATTGGCATTAATGAGTGCCATCATTCAATTAGCTATGAATTGGGCACAAAAGTCTATTTCCCCTACGCGTGCGACACTCATTTACGCAGGTGAACCGGTATGGGCTGGTATTGTTGGGCGTTTGGCTGGCGAACATTTATCTCCCTTAGCTTTATTGGGCGGTTTGCTTATTCTGATTGGGATAATTGTGGCTGAATTACAACCTTCACAATGGCGTAAAAAAAATAAAGCAATTAAAAAAATTGATTAGCTATACATTTTTTTATTATGATTTTATTGCATGAGATTTTTGCTTGTAGAGTTTTCATTTTTGAAGCTTTTTTAATATTAAGATGATTAAGAAGTTCTATAAGTTATTCCAGCTTTTGCATGTATCTGTTTGCCTAACTTCTGAAACGGGAAGACAACCTTTATTGAGCCAAAGCATGAGGTGATATAAAGGTAAAAATTAACGCTCATCTTTACGATCATGTTTAAATTTGGCTTTAACAACTTTCAAAAACATCTACGGTAATGTTTTTGAATAATGAGAATTACGCACTGTCGCACGTTATTTCTTTTGTCCTTTAATAGAGTTACGCTTCTCATGCAAAATAGAACGCCCAAAGTATCCCCATAACGTTGTACATTAAAGCGTTTTTTAAAAGATAATTTTCTCAATATACATCATATTCATTGACAGTCCGCATGAAGTATAGAAAAACCACAGAGCATCATCATTTTACTTAAAATAAAGGGCACTAGCATTTTCTTTATCAGTTCTCAATATTATGATAGCCTTTGGCATTTAAAATGAGAGAGGCTCGCGATATTCAGAGTTTTAATTTAAATCGCAAAACAATAAACGATCATTATAAATCAATGCGTTATCCAATGAATCGAAGAGGATTGGTGTGCTTTATGCTTAATGGAGGAAGGAAGGAGTTATATAAAAACATCACTCAATAGAGCATATTTCTAAAGTTTTAAAAATTGAGAAGAAACTCCCTCGATATTCATGTTATCTTATATAAGATTGCTAAAAAAGAAGATTATTGCATACAAATAAAAAAGCATTTCTTGCGAATTTATTGCAAGCCTAAATGATATACACGCCCATCATATAAATATGATAATACATTGATTTATAACTATAATATAGCATTATTCACATTGAGTTAGAACCCTGAATACTGTAAAATTTTCTCACTTCAAATCATTTTCATGTTAAATCAATCCAAATCACTTGCTTACACATCACAAGTGGGTGGGGGGCATGTGGGTAAAGACTGTACAAGAAAGGCATATCTCTTATAAACTTTTTCAAGTGTAAAGGATCGTCGTAATATTGGAGGCTGGCAAAGTGTGTGATGGTGCCGGCTTACTACAGCATATGAGTTATCAAATAAGATGTGAAAGGATCATTTTAGCACCCTTGGATTTAATTTAGCAAACAAAAGCCTCATTTTTTAGGCTATAAAAAGTTGTGTTTTGAGAAGCTTTTTAGGTTTATATTATTTTGATAGAAGCCGGAACATAATTGGTCTTTGCGTTTTGTATTATTCTTTGCTAAATCGCCTTATATGACAATAGATCGTAATTATATTCGTAATTTTTCCATCGTGGCGCATATTGATCACGGCAAATCAACTTTAGCTGATCGTTTGATTCAAATAACAGGTGGGCTTGATACACGTGAGATGAAAGAACAAGTACTCGATTCCATGGATATTGAGCGTGAACGTGGAATTACTATTAAAGCACAAACGGTACGTTTACACTATAAGGCAAAGAATGGTGAAACCTATATTTTAAATCTTATGGATACACCTGGTCATGTGGATTTTGCTTATGAGGTTTCGCGTTCATTGGCAGCTTGTGAAGGTTCTCTGTTGGTGGTGGATGCAAGCCAAGGCGTAGAGGCGCAGACGTTAGCAAATGTTTATCAAGCCATTGATAATTCCCATGAGTTGGTTGTTGTTCTCAATAAAGTTGATCTTCCAGCAGCAGAACCTGAGCGTGTTAAAGAACAAATTGAAGATGTAATAGGCATTGATACATCTCAAGCAGTAGAAATATCAGCAAAAACAGGTTTGGGTGTTCCTGATGTTTTGGAGGCAATTGTTGCACAATTACCACCTCCACATATAGGCGATGTTGCAAATCCCTTGAAAGCAATGTTGGTTGATAGCTGGTATGATGCATATCTTGGTGTTATTGTTTTGGTACGGGTGATAGATGGTATTTTAAAAAAAGGCCAAACCATTCGTATGATGGGTACAGGAGCAAAATATCCAGTTGAGCGCGTTGGGGTTTTTACACCTAAAATGGTACAGGTTGATGAATTAGGACCGGGCGAGATTGGTTTTATCACTGCTTCTATCAAAGAGGTAGCAGATACACGGGTTGGGGATACGATTACTGAAGAGCGCCGTCCTTGTGAAAATGCTTTACCTGGTTTTAAGCCTGCGCAACCGGTTGTCTTTTGTGGACTTTTTCCAATTGATGCTGCTGATTTTGATGATTTGCGTGCAGCCATGGGCAAATTACGCTTAAATGATGCGAGTTTTTCTTTTGAAATGGAAACATCTGCGGCTTTGGGGTTTGGTTTTCGCTGTGGATTTTTGGGACTTCTGCATCTTGAAATTATTCAAGAGCGATTAGAGCGTGAGTTTAATTTGGATTTAATCGCGACAGCACCTTCGGTTGTTTATCGCATGAATATGAATGATGGTTCTGTTAAAGAGTTGCACAATCCAGCGGATATGCCTGATGTGGTTAAAATTTCTTCCATAGAAGAACCGTGGATTCGGGCGACAATCATGACTCCTGATAATTATCTTGGGTCAATTTTAGAACTATGCCAAGAGCGGCGCGGGGTACAGGTTGGTTTGTCCTATGTTGGAACCCGTGCTATGGTAACGTATGATTTACCACTGAATGAAGTTGTTTTTGATTTTTATGACCGGCTAAAATCAATCTCAAAGGGTTATGCTTCTTTTGATTATCAAATGACAGATTATGCAGAAGGTGATTTAGTTAAAATGTCTATTTTGGTGAATGGAGAGCCTATTGATGCATTATCGATGCTTGTTCACCGCACGATTGCAGAAAAGCGCGGGCGTTCCATGTGTGAAAAACTGAAAGATCTTATTCCCCAGCATATGTTTCAGATTCCAGTTCAAGCGGCTATTGGTGGTAAAGTTATAGCGCGCGAAACGATTCGTGCTTTGCGTAAAGATGTAACAGCGAAATGTTACGGGGGTGATGTTACGCGTAAGCGCAAACTTTTGGAAAAGCAAAAAGAAGGCAAAAAGCGGATGCGCCAATTTGGAAAAGTAGAAATTCCACAATCAGCATTTATTCAAGCGCTCAAAATGAACAAATAATGAAAAAAGGAGTATTTTCTCTCATTGATTGCGCTTTTGCTTTTGTCGATTGGTTCAGGTGTTTAAAGGACACTTTAAATAGAATTGCGCCGTGCTTCATGTTTTTGTGTATTGCGTAAAGGTGTCACTTTCTCATGTAAAACAGAATGCTTTAAACAAAATGCGTTTGTGTTGCATATTTGTGCACGTATTTTAATAAATATCTCTCAATACACTCGACCTCATTTCACGATAGCGTGCGTAGAAAGTATAACGGTAAAGCTTCCGTGAATGACATAAAACTCATAACCATATTTATTGTCATAAAGACACATGGTGCTTGAGAAAATTCATTAAAGACATTTTTATTCTTTTCTTAAAGTGCTTCTTATCCATACACCAACAGTGTTTATGAGACGAGCAGGAAATGATAGTGATTGATTCACTATGAAAGGATTTGAAATGAGAGAATCCTTGTATTCGAGGTTATTATTCAAGTTAAAAAACGATGAAATATTATTATGCATTAATCTTGTGTCTAAGAACGTAAAAGATCATTAATGGATGTTTTTTCTCGTGTTTTTTGATCAACACGTTTTACAATAACAGCACAATAAAGGCTAGGTCCTGCTTCACCATTTGGTAAAGGTTTTCCAGGGAGAGAACCTGGTACAACCACTGAATAGGCTGGTACTTCACCAATAAAAATTTCACCTGTTGTACGATCAATAATCTTTGTTGATTTTCCAATAAAGACTCCCATTCCCAAAACAGCACCTTCACGGATAATACAGCCTTCAACAATTTCAGAGCGAGCACCGATAAAGCAATGATCTTCAATGATTGTTGGATTTGCTTGCAGTGGTTCCAAAACACCTCCAATACCAACACCGCCAGAAAGATGGACATGTTTACCAATTTGTGCACAAGAACCAACGGTGGTCCATGTATCAACCATTGTGCCCTCATCGATAAAAGCACCAAGATTGACAAAGGAAGGCATCAATATAACGTTGGGTGCAATGTAAGCAGAATGACGTACAATGGCTCCAGGAACGGAACGGAAATCAGCACTTTTAAAATCTGCCTCTTGCCAACCAGAGAATTTTGAAGGAACTTTATCCCACCAATGTGTCCCATTGATTCCACCAGTAATAATTTGCATAGGATTAAGCCGAAAAGAGAGTAAAACCGCTTTTTTCAACCATTGATGAACATGCCATTGTCCATTTTTGTGTCGTTCTGCAACACGGATTTCACCTTTATCAAGAAGGTTCAATGCATGTTCAACACTCTCACGTATTTCGCCTTTTGTGGTAGTATCGATAGAATCGCGATCATTAAAAGCTTGTTCGATAATAATTTCAAGTTGTGTGATATGGGTCATGACGAGAGTTCCGTTAAACAAGTTGAAAGCTTCAAGATTTATTCTCTATGAACTACGCGAAGAAATGTGTTCAGTCAATAAAACGATGAGGAAGTAGGACAGGTGTATGAAAAAAAGCTGTAAAGAAAAAAGAAAAGCAGAGCAAGAAAACTGGGCACCACTTCTCCATGCGAAGGATGCTCTACAACAAATACATAAAGTTTCTAATTCAGCACAAATGCGTTCGTCTACTTATCGTTTAGCCTATACCGATCAAGATTTTATGATGCGTCCAGAGCTGCGCTCACAACGTATTAGTCTTGAATTTTTAAAGCCGGAAATAACCCTTAAAGAATATGATATTCAATCAACAGTTGTTTTGTTTGGTGGTGCGCGTATTCCTGAACCTGGGCAAGCAGCGTGGGCTGCAAAAAATGAAATACAAAAGAAAAATTTGCATGCTATGTCACATTATTACGATGAAGCAAGAGAGTTTGCGCGTTTGTGCTCACTTTATTCTGCTACGACAGAATATCGTGAATTTTTGGTTGTTACGGGAGGCGGACCAGGAATCATGGAGGCGGGAAATCGTGGTGCTTGTGATGTTGGTGCCCCAACGATTGGCTTGAATATTATTTTACCACATGAGCAAGAGCCTAATTCGTATGTGTCGCCGCATTTGTGTTTCAATTTTCATTATTTGGGGATGCGCAAAATGCATTTTTTAGTACGAGCGAAAGCCCTAGCCATTTTCCCTGGCGGATTTGGGACTCTGGATGAACTGTTTGAGACGTTAACTTTAGTACAGACAGGGCGTATGAAACAGGTACCAATTTTATTGTTTGGCAAAGAATTTTGGAGCAATACTATCAATTTTGAGTATCTGTCTGCACAAGGTACAATCTCTCCTACTGATGTTAATTTTGTGAAATTTGTTAATACAGCAGCAGAAGCTTTTGAAGAAATTCGTTCTTTTTATAAACTGCCTTAACGACTTTTGAGACGCTCACTCTTGAAGGATCATTAATACTCTACTTTGGTTAAATAAAGTCCTGAGGGGGGGGCAACAACACCACAACGTTTACGATCTTTAGCATGAAGAGCTGCTTCGAGATCTTGAGCTGTCCAACGTCCAATACCCACTTCCATAAGGCTTCCTGCGAATGAACGGATTTGATGATGAAGAAAAGAACGAGCTTGTGCATAAAGAAAAATTTCTTCATCTTCTCTTTGAATATCGAGGCGTTCAAGGGTGCGAATAGGGCTTTTGGCTTGGCAATGTGCTGAACGGAAAGTTGTAAAATCATGTTGTCCTACAAGCTTTTGCGCAGCTTCATGCATGGCGTCAGCATTAAGAGGCTTTGGCAACCACCACACGCGTTTGGCATTTAAAGCTGGTGGAGAGCGACGATTGAGGATTTTGAAAAGATAATGGCGTTTGGTTGCGGAAAATCGTGCATCAAAGTCATCAGGGACATTTTCTACATTTAAGATTGAAATCGCCTCTCCCTGTTTACGTAAAAGAGCATTGAGCGCATCTCGTACAGTATGGGAGAGCCAGTTTTTTTCAAAATCAACATGCGCAACTTGTCCGGTAGCGTGTACGCCCGCATCCGTTCGTCCTGCTGTTGTTATGGTCAATTGTTGTCCACTAAAGCAAAAAATCGCTTGTTCAAGAGCTCCTTGTATCGTGTGAAGTTTTGCTTGACGCTGCCAACCAGCATAATTTGAACCATCATATTCAAGAGTGAGTTTAAAACGTGGCATCTTAAAAAACAGCAGAAATATGAGCACCTCGCAAAAAGGTTGCGCTATCAAGAATTTTACCGCCAGATCTTTGGAGAGAGGTTATTTCTATCCGTCCTTGCCCACAATGGATAATCAAAGAATCTGGTTCTATCCGTCCAATTTCAAGAGAAGGACCTGTTGTTAAGCGACTATCAAGAATTTTTACACGTTCTTCTCGTCCACCGATATTCATATTGCACCAGCAACTAGGAGAGGGAGAGAGCGCGCGAATATGCCTATGAATAAACTCTGCAGGTTTTGTCCAATCAATGCGGGTCTCTTCTTTTCTAATTTTGGCGGCATAGGTGATGCCTTCTTCTGATTGTGGGGTCAGTTTAAGTCGTCCTTTTTCAAGAGTGGATAAAGTCTCTACCATAAGTTCTGCGCCAATATGTGAAAGTCTGTTTGAAAGCTCAGCAGTGGTGGTGTTATCAGTAATGGGGATGGAGCGAGAAAGAGCGATAGGCCCCGTATCAAGTCCTTCATCCATTTTCATGATCATGATACCTGTTTCTTTATCACCAGCCATAATTGCTCGTTGAATAGGCGCAGCACCACGCCAACGTGGTAAGAGTGAAGCATGGGCATTAAAACAACCAAAACGCGGCGTTTCGAGAATAGCTTTGGGTAAAAGGAGTCCATAAGCCACCACAATAGCAGCATCAACAGAAAGTGCTGCAAATTTCTCCTGTTGTTCGATTGTTTTAAGTGTTTGAGGTGTAAAGATGGGAATAGATTTCTCTTTTGCTACGGTGTGAACAGCGGAGGGGATTAATTTAAGCCCTCGACGTCCTGCTGGGCGAGGGGGTTGACTATAAACAGCAACAACATCATGACCTGCATCCAGTAAAGCATGTAAAATAGGAACAGAAAAATCTGGAGTCCCCATAAAACTTAATCGTAAAGCCATTACAAAACTGCTTCCTGCATGTTTTTTTCTTTTGCGCGTTTTTTAAATTTTCGTATCACCATATCGCGTTTGATCTTTGAAATGTAATCAATAAAAAGGCGCCCATCTAAATGATCAATTTCATGCTGCAAGCAAGTTGCCAAGAGATCGTCTGCTTCAATTTCTGTTTGTTTTCCTTCACGGTTCTGATAGCGAACACGAAGGCGTTTAGGACGTTCAACCTCTGCAAAATAATCAGGAATAGAAAGACAACCTTCTTTGTAAATATTACGCTCATCTGAAAGCCATAAAATTTCAGGGTTGATAATAACAAGTGGTTTTTTCTGCTCATTTTCAGAATTTCCAGAGACATCTATAACCAACATACGTAGCGGTATACCAATTTGAATAGCAGCAAGACCAACGCCCTTAGCATTATACATGGTTTCCAACATGTCATCTGCAAGTTTTTGGAGAGATGAATCGACCTGCTCAACAGGTTTGGACACTTCCCGTAAAATCGGATCAGGTAAAGTAATTAAAGATCTCATTGGCATAGGCATAAGTAGAGATTAATCAATGGTTTGTTATTGGTCAATATTGAATAACGGATTCTTGCGTTTTTTTACAATAAGAGCGTTATATTACAATTTATGTTTGATTCGTTTTTTTCCATACTCGCTGGTGATTTTTTTTCTAAACTAGTGCTTTTGCTTTTATTTATACTTGTCTGTTTGGCATTTTTTATGTTGATACATTCTCATCGAAAAAAAGCATTTTTGGAAAATGAAATTGCTGAACGCGCACGTGAGGCACAAATGCAGATGGCTACCTTGCTGAAAACACAAGCTGAAATGCAAGGGCGAATGCAAACGATGGCGGAAATTTTTGGTCAACGGCAGGCTGAATTGAATAAATCACTCAGTGAGCAACTCAATGGGATGACAACAAGCTTAGGCCAAACACTTCAGGTACAGACTAAATCCACTTATGAAAATTTGAATCGTTTGCAAGAGCGTTTAGCAGTGATTGATGCGGCACAAAATAATATTCAATCGCTTACGGGACAAGTTGTTCAGTTACAGTCTATTTTAAGCAATAAGCAGACACGTGGTACTTTCGGTCAGGGGCGGATGGAAGCAATTATTGCCGATGCCTTACCAACAAACGCTTATGCTTTTCAGGCCGTTCTTTCTAATGGAAAGCGCCCAGATTGTCTCATTCATATGCCCAATAAAGCCCCTTCTCTTGTTGTTGATGCTAAATTCCCTCTGGAGGCTTGGAATGCTATGCGTAAGGCAGAATCAGCGCAAGAGCGTCAAGAGGCAGAACGCCAATTTCGTACCAATATGGAAGTCCATATTCGTGATATTGCACAAAAATATTTGATTCCTGGAGAAACTCATGACACTGCTTTCCTTTTCGTGCCATCTGAATCGATTTTTGCAACAATTTATGAGGACTTTGAGGCATTGGTACAAAAATCCAATAGAGCTCATGTGATTATTGTTTCACCATCTTTGTTGATGCTCTCTGTCCAAGTGGTACAAACCATTATGAAAGATGCGCGGATGCGTGAACAAGCGCATTTAATTCAATCAGAAGTAGCAAAATTGATGGAAGATTTTGGACGAATGGATATGCGTGTTCGCGCATTACAGAAGCACTTTCACAAAGCAGGTGAAGATATAGAGGGAATTTTGATATCGTCCTCCAAAATTATGAAACGGGCAAATCGCATTGAAACTGTTGAATTAAAAGAAAATTACTCTGAACCAACAAAAATGACAACATTAGCTCAGTCGCAAACATTGCGTTTTGCTGATGAGGAATAAAGCAAAGCAAGCTTCTTAAATATCACAAGTTAGATCATGTTCTTTATTGATTGGTAATCATTTTTTAGTATCTCTATCTTGTTTTATTTCTTAAACGAGAGGAATAGGAATATGCGACACCTTTTGTTTTTAGGGGCACTGGTGTTTTTGCTAGAGGGATGTGCAACAACCACTCCCATCCACACAAATAATGCTTGTGCTATTTTGGCACAAAAAAATGGTTTTTTTGACAATTGGGGTAAAGTGTCTCAAAGAGCGGAAATGCGCTATGGAATTCCTATGCCTATCATTCTTGCAACCATTAAGATGGAATCGAGCTTTCGTCACAATGCACGTCCTCCACGCAAAAAACTACTTGGTTTTATCCCATGGAAGCGTCGGTCGACAGCTTATGGTTATGCTCAAGCGCTTGACAGTACATGGGCAATGTATCTTCGCTCGACAGGAAAGTCTTTTGCATGGCGTACGAATTTCGCAGATGCTGCTGATTTTGTTGCTTGGTATCATCGCCAAAGTGTTCAACGCAATGGGGTGAGATTTGATGATGCATATAGCCTTTATTTAAATTATCATATGGGACATGGTGCTTATGCGCGTAGTGGCGGGCATGCCACTACGGCACTCTCACAGGCAGCACAGCGCATGGCAAGGATATCGAGGCTCTATGAACAGCAATTAAAAAGATGTGGATGGCATTAGGGAAGATTTTTGAAAATCTCAATCAGGGAATTGATGTGGTAAAATCATTTGAGGGAAAAATTTTTTATGATACGACAAGGCTGTCTCGTTTTTCTGATCATTCAATGAAATAAATTGTTATTTTTTAGAATAAACTCAAGTAACAGAAAGCTTTTGCAATACACAATATATTTGAAGATACTCTCGACATTTTTACCTCCTTTGTTTAAAAAATTTACAATGGAAACTATCTTCTATTTAGCGCTGGCATTTCGCATTGGGCTAAGTACTAGAGGTTATTGAAGAAAAATTTTAAAATATAATATCATTTTTTATTTTCATTATGCGTATTACTGGCTGATTATTATATGAATATTTTCTTTGTTAAGCGTATAAAATAGCAATTAAAACAAATGCAATTCGGGCATCATAAAAAGGGTAAAATATTCAATATAAAAAAACGAGAAATGCATTAAACGAAAAAACGTTGTTTTGTATAAAGAGGGCGCTACAGTCCTCAAAAGAACTAAGTATATTTAGTATTGTATGAAATAAAACATACTCGTCCATCCAGTCCATTTTAATTGAAAGACGTTATCTTATTGTATTGTAAAAACACTATCGTTTATAGGATGATAAGGTATATGCAACTTTACACACAATGAATATTCAGGGTAGGGAGTATTCAGAGAAAGATTTGTAGCGCCTATGAAGTAACAAGTCAGTCTCCAATGTTGTGATAGCTTTTGCATTTGAGAATATTTATGAGAAGCATTTTTATTCTTTTTCTTAAATTGTTTAAGCATATTGATTTATAAAGATAATATATCGTTATTCATATTAAAGTAAGAATTTCGAATGACGTAGGGTTTTATCGTTTCAGATCTCTTGAGGTTGAATCAATAAAACCATTGGTTTGCACATAACAAGCGCAATTGGCATGTGGATAAAAACTGTGAAAGAAAAGACTAAAAATGTTTTTTATGAACATTCTAAAATGTAAGAATTATCGCCAACATTGGGAATTAGCACAATAATGATGGCGCTACTTTGCTCTCACACCTCAACCTTTCTTGTGATGCGCAAGGAAAAAAATAATTGATTCAATATATTATTTAAGCGTTAATATACCTTAGTATTGAGCAGGTAGATGCTAATCAAAGTGAGTAATTTTTTTGGCAGGACATCTGATCAGATTAAAAATACTCAAAAAAAGCTCTAATTTTCAATAATTGAGAAGTATATTTTAATATTTTATTCTCTACTCTTTGTTTAAGTACTTCATACCTTTTAAAAAGATATCGGTAGCCGACATATTATGATTTTGTGGAAATATTGTGGTAAAGGAAATTCAAACTTTGTCCTTTAAGACAAGGCGTAGGTTAAACAGCACATTTTCTATTTCTGTGCAAAACATAAAAGAATTATCTACTTTCACGGTTGCAACAGTAAAATTTTATAATCCAACAAATGATTAAAAACGTATTATAATATCATTAAAATGCAAGGAACAAGCGCTATTGGAATTATGATTAAATAGCAAATAAACCTTTTAAATTGATGTACACATCCTTTATTATAATTGATTCCCTTGATAGAACAGTTTGTCCTTTTGGTGGAGCTAAGCGGGATCGAACCGCTGACCTCTTGCATGCCATGCAAGCGCTCTCCCAGCTGAGCTATAGCCCCTATAAAAACAAATTTTTCCAAAAGGACAGTATACAATTCCAACTTTTCTAGAACGATCAAAGTTGAAGATCAAGAAGAATTTACATTCAATGGAAAAGATGTCCTTTTTTATTTCTCTTAAGCATCGTCATCATTAGAAACACCGCCTCCGAGAATATTAGTAACGTCATCATCTTCATCGTCACCATCATGAGATAAAAATGTATCATCATCATCACCAAGATCTACATCACTATCTTCTAAATCAGGAAGATCGTCATCTTTAGAATCCTCATCATCCTCTTCAAGAAGCATAAAAGCAGATTTTTCAAGTGCTGTATCAAGCTCTTCAGTATCAACTTCTTCCTCATTGTTTGCTTCAGCTGCTGCAACTTCAAAGTAAGAACGCGGATAAGAAATTCCTGTATAGGGCGACACAATAGGATCGCGATTTAGATCGTAAAATTTTTTTCCTGTTTCTGGATCAACACGTTTAGTTCCAAGTTCTTGTTTTGCCATAAACCGTGCCTCTTTGATTAACTATTATTCCATTAAAAGATAAATTTTATGGTGCTTAATCGAAAAATAATACCTTTGTCAAAGATAAATACACTGTTCCACAGTGATTTTTTCATGACGTCTTTTAAAGCATGTGCTAAAGGATGCACAATTTCATAAAAGTTAGATAGAATTAAATAGAATTTCCATGCAAAAAGCAATCCCTATAACCACCTATAAATCGAGTAGTCTCTCTGGAAAAATTCAAATACCAGGAGATAAATCAATCTCTCACCGCTCTCTTATATTGGGAGGATTAGCAAGTGGTGAGACATATATTCATGGATTACTTGAAAGCGCTGATGTACTCAATACAGCTGCTGCTATGCAAGCTATGGGTGCCTGTATTATTAAAAAAGATGACTTCTGGATCATACGAGGAACAGGGAATGGTTGCCTTTTAGCTGCACAAAAACCTTTAGACTTTGGAAACGCTGGAACAGGTGCTCGTTTGGTTATGGGAATGGTTGGTCCGTATCATATGAAAACAACCTTTATTGGTGATGCTTCTCTCTCTAAACGTCCAATGGGACGTATCCTTGATCCACTGCGTCTCATGGGGGTTGAAATTGAGGCAACGCGCGACGATCATCTTCCTTTAACGCTTTATGGTCCGAAAATGGCTAATCCGATTCGTTACCGTGTTCCAATAGCTTCCTCCCAAATTAAATCAGCAATCCTGCTTGCTGGACTCAATACCGCCGGCATTACAACTGTTATTGAACCAGTTCTGACACGAGATCATACGGAAAAAATGTTAAAAGCATTCGGTGCGCAACTTGAAATAGAAAAAGATAACGAAGGTGCGCGTTTGATTCACCTTAATGGTCAACCCCATCTTACTGGGCAAACGATTCATATTCCGGGGGATCCTTCTTCTGCTGCTTTTCCAATTATCGCAGCCCTTCTTGTAGAAGACTCTGATATCACCATTGAAAATGTTTTGATAAATAACTCTCGAATAGGACTTATCGAAACATTGTGGGAAATGGGTGCTCAAATTGAATTTTTGAACCGACGTCAAACAGGTGGAGAGGATGTTGCTGATCTACGAATAAAATCATCGGTCCTTAGAGGCGTTACGGTGCCCAAAGAACGTGCTCCATCGATGATTGATGAATATCCTGCTTTGGCAGTAGCAGCAGCCTTTGCAGAAGGCAAAACAGTAATGCTAGGAATTGAAGAGTTGCGTGTAAAAGAATCAGATCGACTGTCTGCTGTTGCTCAAGGACTCAAAATTAATTGCGTAGACTGTGAAGAAGGTCAAGATTTTCTTATTGTTTATGGAAAAGGTTCTGCCAAAGGTTTGGGTGGTGGACATGTCTCCACACATCTTGATCATCGAATTGCTATGTGTTTTCTCATTTTTGGGCTTGTATCAGAAAAACCTGTTACTATTGATGATAAACGAATGATCGCTACGAGCTTTCCAGAATTTATTCCTTTTATAAAACAACTTGGGGGAAAAATCGCTTGAAGCCTTTTGTTATCGCCATTGATGGACCTGCAGCCTCAGGCAAAGGAACCTTAGCACGCAAAATTGCTGCACATTATCGCCTTCGCCATCTCGATACTGGTCTTACTTATCGTAGTGTTGCTCATACGCTTTTACAACAAAATTTAGCTCTTAATGATGAAAAAAATGCTATTATTTATGCTAAAGAACTTGATTTTAATACCTTAAATCCTTCTCTTCTTTCTTCTCATGAACTTGGTGAAGCGGCTTCAAAAATAGCAATTAATCCTGCTGTACGCAAAATTCTTGTCGAAAAACAACGCAACTTTGCTAAAGTTTTGCCCGGCTGTGTGCTTGATGGGCGTGATATCGGAACTATTGTTTGTCCTGATGCCGATATCAAGTTTTATATTCTAGCCAATGTCCAAACACGCGCCAAACGTCGCTACCAAGAGATTTTAAAAAAAGGTGTTCAAGCAAATTATCATGAAATCCTAGCTCAACTTGAACAGCGCGACAGTCGCGATATAACGCGCAAACAAAGTCCATTAAAACCAGCAAAAAACGCCCACTTGCTTGATACGTCAGAATTGAGTATAGAAGCAACATTTGAAGTTGCATGCAGTTTTATTGATCCAATCATAAAAATGCATATAATTGGATAAATTCGTTAAGGTAACTTCCAGCCTAGCGCTAACTTTTTTTCCTTTATTCAAGGAAAAAGGCTAAGAAGTTGCTTATGTTAACACTAACCCAGCGCTCATACCTTATAATACAAGGTATATATTAGGAGTTCTTATGTCACAATACAATCCCACAACAGCGGATTTTGAAGCCCTTTTAACAGAATCTTTTCAAACTAATGATCTTAATGAAGGATCTGTTGTTAAAGGTCGTGTTATTGCAATCGAAAAAGACATGGCCATTATTGATGCTGGTCTTAAAGTCGAAGGACGTATTCCTCTCAAAGAATTTGGAGCTAAAGCAAAAGATGGTTCTTTGCAAGTTGGCGATGAAGTTGAGGTTTACATTGAACGCATTGAAAATGCGATGGGTGAAGCTGTTTTATCGCGTGAAAAAGCACGGCGCGAAGAAAGTTGGGTCCGTTTGGAGGAAAAATTCAATGCTGGTGCACGCGTTGATGGAGTGATCTTTAGCCAAGTAAAAGGTGGTTTTACAGTCGATCTTGATGGTGCCGTTGCTTTCTTGCCTCGCAGCCAAGTTGATATTCGTCCCATTCGTGATGTTTCACCCCTCATGCATAATTCACAGTCCTTTGAAATTTTGAAGATGGATCGTCGTCGTGGCAATATTGTGGTTTCACGTCGCACTGTCTTAGAAGAAAGTCGCGCTGAGCAACGTTCAGAAATCGTACAAAATCTTGAAGAAAACCAAATCGTTGAAGGTGTGGTGAAAAATATTACAGATTATGGTGCCTTTGTTGATCTTGGTGGGATTGATGGTCTCTTGCACGTTACAGATATGGCATGGCGGCGTGTTAATCACCCATCTGAGGTGCTCACAATTGGCCAAACGATTAAAGTTCAGATTATTCGCATTAATCAAGACACGCACCGTATTTCTCTTGGAATGAAACAGCTTGAAAGTGATCCTTGGGAAAGCATCAGTGTCCGGTATCCGATTGGTAAAAAAATTACGGGTGCTGTTACCAACATTACTGATTACGGTGGTTTTGTTGAAATTGAACCAGGAATCGAAGGGCTGATCCATGTTTCTGAAATGAGCTGGACAAAGAAAAATGTTCATCCTGGAAAAATTCTGTCTACATCACAAGAAGTAGAAGTGGTTGTTCTTGAGATTGATCCTTCTAAACGGCGTATTTCTCTTGGCTTAAAGCAAACATTTGAAAATCCATGGGAAGCTTTTGCCAATAAATTTCCTGTCAATTCGCAAATTGAAGGAGAGGTTAAAAATAAAACAGAATTTGGTCTGTTTATTGGGCTTGAAGGCGATGTTGACGGTATGGTTCATTTGTCTGATCTTGATTGGAACCGTCCTGGTGAACAAGTTATTGATACCTATAATAAAGGCGATATCGTTAAGGCTGTGGTCCTTGATGTTGACATTGAAAAAGAGCGCATTTCTCTTGGAATTAAGCAGCTTTCCAGCGATAAAGTTGGAGAAGCAGCTGCTTCTGGCGAATTGCGAAAAGGTGCTGTTGTAACATGCGAAGTGATTGCTGTTAACGACAATGACATTGGTGTGAAATTGATTGATCACAACCTTGAGACAACCATTCGGCGTGCTGATCTCGCGCGTGATCGTGATGAGCAACGTCCTGAGCGTTTCGCAATTGGGCAAAAGGTTGATGCTCGCATCACAGCATTTGATAAAAAAACACGTAAAATTTCAGTATCGATTAAAGCTTTAGAAATTGCAGAGGAAAAAGAAGCTGTTGCACAATATGGTTCTACAGATTCAGGTGCTTCTCTTGGTGATATTCTTGGTGCAGCTTTGAAAAAACAAGAACAAGATTAATCATCAATCATTAAAGTTAGTGTTATTATTAAGGTCACTCATTTTAGGAGTGACCTTTTTATTTTCTAAAGAAATTGTCTGCTTATTTTTAAATTATTGAAACAAAAATTATAAATGCTTGCAAATAAAAACAAAAAGTTTGTTTTTTGTCTAACAACGGTTCACTATTCAGATAAAATGCTTAAAATTTAAATAAAAAACGATGTAATTGAATAACAATGGGACATTATGACGTGCATAAGACCTTTCATAAAGTGCTTTTTTTCTCAAAAAGAGAAAAAAGACCATTTTATTAATACGGATTTTCCTCTTCGTGCAATTTATAAGGTACAGGAAGATCTTTATAACTTAGGGCATGATATAGCTTCTGGTAAAGAAATTTTACTCCCTGAATATGAAGGAGTAGAAGATTTTCGCAAGAGATTGAATGAAAATGCTAAACTTATTCTTCATGCCTTTCATACCAGTGATTTTGCTGCCCGAAATGATGAAACCATCGCACCATCTGCTCAATGGCTCATTGATAATCATTACACCATTGATAAAACCATACAAAAGCTACGTCGTAATCTACCCAAGTCCTTCATAAAGCAACTTCCTCTTTCTACACACAAAGCCGGCATACCACGAATTTTTGCTTTAACTTGGCTTTATATTGCGCATACCGATAGCAGCTTTTCACAAGAAACACTCACTGCTATGACCAACGGATTTCAAGAAGTTTGTGCGCTCACAATTGGTGAATTGTGGGCTCTTCCTTCTGTTATGCAAATGCTGCTCATTGAAAATGTCCGTCGTCTTTCAGTCCGTATCGAAAAAGCGCGACATATGCGCCGTCTTGCTAGTCAAGTGGCTGATAAAATTTCTCTTGTAGAAAATAAAACAAATCTACACTCTCTTTTTACGCAGTATAAACCATTCACTGTTGATCCAACTTTTTCAGCACATTTATTCTATCGCCTGCGCAGTGCATCTGTCGATTCAACCGTAGCATTAACTTGGCTTGAAAAGCAATTGAAAAGCCAAGGCAGTAGCTTAGAGATTGCAACAGCTGATGAACATACCCGACAAGCAGCAGATGGTGTGACCATGGGAAATATTATCCGTGCTCTTAAAGCTATAGATGATGTTGATTGGACAGCATGGTTTGAAACAGTGAGTTGTGTTGATTCTATTTTGCGTAAAAATAGTGATTTTTCTGAAATTGATTCTCACTCACGCAATATTTATCGACAAGTCATTGAAAAAATTTCACGCTTTTCGCCTCTTAGTGAGCTGGAAATTGCACATAAAGTTGTAGAAATGGCAAATTCCACTTCTAAAGATATGCCTCATCATTCTTGTGTGGGGTGGTACCTTGTTGATGATGGTCGTGGCATATTTGAAAAGGCTTGTGGGTATATTCCGCCCTTTCTCATAAAATGGACACGCGCTTCTTGTTGCTCAAAATTGAGAGTCATCGCCGTTCCTGTCTCTTTTCTGACGCTTGCTCTTTTGCTGGTAATTTACGCCCTTTTACAAATATCTGGCATGACACAATGGATGTCTTTTTGCTTTACTGTATTGGCGCTTTTTCCTGCTATGGATGCTGCTTTTGCTTTATTTAACACTGTTGTTTCGTGGTTTGTCCCATCAAGACAGCTCATTGGTTATGAATATAAAGAAGGTATTCCAAAACATGCACGGACAATGGTTGTTGTACCTACTTTGATGACATCACGCGATGATATTGATGAACAAGTGCGCAATCTTGAAGTGCACTATCTTTCCAATCCTAAAGGTGCCATTCATTTTGCGCTCATTACAGATTGGGTGGATGCTCCATTGAGAGAAACGCAAGATGATCTTGATTTATTGCACTATGCGCAAAAGAGTATTGATAAACTCAATAGTCGTTATCATCGTGATGAACTTCCGCTTTTTTTCCTTTTACATCGCCGACGCCTTTATAATACAAGCGAAAAATGTTGGATGGGATGGGAACGAAAGCGAGGAAAACTTCATGAACTTAATCGGCTCTTAAGAGGCGATAAAAATACAAGCTTTTATCCTCCCAATCCACATCTTCCTATGGATTGCCGTTTTGTTATGACGCTGGATTGTGATACACGTCTTACTCCAGAGAGCGTCGCGAAACTTGTTGGAAAGCTTAACCATCCACTCAATCATCCCGTTTTTGATCCACAAAGTGGAAAGGTTGTAAAGGGCTATAGCATTTTACAACCACGCATTATTCCTTCTCTTACAACAGGAAAAAAAACATCAATTCTCCAACGGGTTTTTTCTATCAACCGTGGCATTGATCCTTATGTTTTTGCTGTTTCTGATACTTATCAAGATCTTTTAGGAGAAGGCACCTTTATCGGTAAAGGTCTTTATAATATTGATGCATTTGAACAAGCGCTTGATGGCAAAATTAAAGAAAATACTATTCTTAGCCATGATCTCTTAGAGGGAGGTTATGCTCGTACTGCTCTGGTAAGTAGCATAGAAGTCATTGAAGACTATCCAACCGCTTACAATATTGATGTTATGCGTTATCATCGTTGGGTCCGCGGTGATTGGCAGCTTTTGCCTTATCTTTTTTCCTACCGTCAAATAAGTTTCGTGACGCGTTGGAAAATGCAGGATAATTTACGTCGTTCTCTCACTCCACTTATGTGGTTAATCGCAGCATTTGCAGGATGGGCTTTTTTGTCTTTAAAGAGTGCAATCGTCTGGCAAATATTCTTGTTGTTTAGCTCCTTCATTTCACCCATTCTATGTGTATTAAAAACGTTTGTCTCATCTAATATAGATCATTCTTTGCGTGGACATTTTCAATTAATTGGGAACAAAATTGCTCTTACAAGCGCTGATATATTTCTTAAAACGACGTTTCTTGCTCATTCGGCGTATTTTATGACCGATGCGATTATTCGTACACTCTATCGTATGACGATTTCAAAACAGCATCTTCTTGAATGGCAAACTTCTGCCGCAACAAAATCAATGCCCAATAGTTTGCGTTTCTATGTTTTTACAATGGCACCAGCATCGCTTATCGGTGTTCTTACTATAGCACTCCCTCTTTTTTCTGATAGTTTTGCAAGCTTGGTTGCTTTACCTTTTGGGATAGCATGGTTTTTTTCACCCTTTATTGCTTGGATTGTGAGTCAACCTTCAACCTTTCAAGATAGCCTTTATCTTTCTTCAAAAGATGAAAAAAAACTCCGCTCTATTGCACGGCGGACATGGCTTTATTATGCAACCTTTGTCAACGAACAAAACAACTATTTGCCTCCCGATAATTTTCAAGAAGATCCTGAACCTCTTGTTGCTCAACGTACATCGCCTACGAATATTGGCGTTTATCTCCTTTCTATTATTGCAGCACGTGATTTTGGCTGGATTGGTTTTGAAGAGACCATCACCCGTATTGAATGTACATTACGCTCTCTTACAAAAATGGAAAAGTTCCGTGGTCATCTCTATAATTGGTATGAAACGGATACACTTAGGCCTCTTTTGCCTACTTATGTATCAACCGTTGATTCGGGAAATCTTGCCGGTCATTTGGTAACACTCTCTTCTGCGTTAAGTGAATGGGCTGAAAAACCGCCTCTTTTTTTTCAAAGTGATCGAGAAGGCTTATCGGATGTTCTTGCTATTCTTGAAGAAACTGTCAGAGAAATTCCAGATCATAAACCCAGTTTACGCTCTTTACGCCAAAAAATCGAAGAAAACATCACTCGTTTTCATGATTCTGTCTTCACTTTTATAGAACAAGAAAATACGATCCCTTCTCACGTCATAAATCTTTCACTTGCAGCCCACGATATTGTGCACTTAGTCGATGAACTTGACCACAAAATTCAAACGATAGAATCTGCTCGTGCACTTTCTTGGGCTAAATGCCTTATCGATACCTGTAACGCTTATCATCATGATGCGACTGCTCATTGTGATACTGAAAAATTACGTAAAAAACTAAACAGGCTGGCTATAGTGGCACGGCAAATAGCCTTTGATATGAAATTTGACTTTTTAGAACAGCCTAAACGGCATCTCTTATCCATTGGATATCGTGTTCAAGAAAACAAACTCGATGAAAATTGTTATGACCTGCTTGCTTCAGAAGCACGTCTTGCAAGCTTTTTTGCCATCGCAAAAGGAGATATAAAACTTAAACATTGGTTTCGTCTTGGTCGACTTCTCGTACCCATAGGTGGGAAAGGTGCACTCCTATCATGGTCTGGATCAATGTTCGAATATCTTATGCCATCTCTCATAATGCATGAACCTTTAGGGTCTCTCCTAGATCAAACAAATCGATTGATTATTCGTTGTCAAATACAATATGCCCATAAACGGGAATTGCCATGGGGTATTTCAGAAGCCGCATTTAATGCTCGCGATCATTTAATGAATTACCAATACGCTCATTTTGGTGTTCCAAACCTCGGACTCCAACGTGGTCTTTCACGCAATGCTGTCATTGCTCCCTATGCCAGCCTTCTAGCGGCACAATATGCTCCTGCTTGCGCTGTCGCTAATTTAAAACGACTTCGTGATCTTGGAGCTTTAGGAACATATGGTTATTATGACTCTGTTGATTTTACCCCTTCACGCGTGAAAACAGGGGAAAAATACGCCGTTGTACGCAATTATTATGCGCACCATCATGGCATGTCTATCCTTGCTCTTAACAATGTTATTTTTCAAGGGCGAATGCGTGATCGTTTTCACCGTGATCCCTTTATTGAGGCAACACAATTGCTCTTACAGGAAAGAGCGCCTCATCTCATTCCTATTATTCATACCAAAGCTGTTAATCGTATGCGCAATAAGTCTCAAGCATTTGATGCAGCCCCTTTGCGCATTATTACAAACCCGTTACTCAAACCACGAGCGACTTTACTTTTGTCTAATGGCTTTTATTCTACCATGTTAACAGCGAATGGTTCTGGTTACAGCCGTTGGCACGATTATGCGATTACGCGCTTTATTCCTGATGCAACAGAAGATCAACAAGGTACTTTATTCTTCTTGCGTGACACGCATAGTGGACGGTGGTGGTCTGTTACTGGTGAGCCAACACGTGTTATTGAAGAAGAAGCTGTCAGCATTTTTACAGATGAAAAGGCTGAATATACAAAAATGGTTGATGGTATTAAATCAACACTTGAATGTCTTATTACATCTGAAGGATGTGGCGAAGGGAGACGTATTCAATTGATGAATACGACAAATAAAGACCGATTCATTGAAGTGACTTCTTATGGTGAATTAGCGCTTGCCACGATGGATACAGACCAAGTTCATCCTGTTTTTTCCCGTATGTTTATAGAGACAGAAATTGCTGAAGAAGGTAAAACAATTTTTGCCAAAAGGCGCAAACGCTCGCCTAGTGATCCTGAAGTCTATGTTGCCCATTTTGTTTCTAGTACAACAGATATTCTCCAAGAGACAGAAGCTGAAACAGATCGCTCTCTGTTTATTGGTCGGGGGCGATCCATTCATCGGCCCGCTGCATTTGACCAAAATGCTCGTTTCAGTAACAGTCAAGGTTGTGTTCTTGATCCTGTTATGTCATTGCGATGCCGTATAAAAATTTCAGCCCATGAAAAAGCAGAACTTATTTTTTGGACCTTTGCTGCTCATACAAAAGAAGCGCTAAATAATCATATTAAACATTATCGACAACCTGATATGTTTCAAAAAGAACTTTCAATGGCATGGACGCGCTCACAAGTCGCACTGTATCAGAGCGGAACCCAGCTTAAAGAAGCTATTATCTATCAAAAATATGCAACACCGCTTATCTATCCAGAAAGAACGTGGCGTCTTCCTTCTGAAATATTAGCAAAAACGCTAGGAAAACAGTCTGATCTTTGGCCCATGTCTATCTCAGGAGACAATCCACTCTGTCTTCTTAGATTAAATAACGAGGGAAATATAACCGTACTGCGCGAGCTCCTTAAAGCACACGAATATTGGTGTATGCGCGGACTCATTGTTGATTTGGTCATTCTTAATGAACAAACATTTTCCTATATACAAAATACACAACGCGCTCTCGAGTGGGTCTGTGAAACTTATTATCACCACACGCAAAAAGCAGATGAACGCCAACATATTTTCATGCTTCGACGCGATCAAATGAGTGAACAGAGTTTTAAAACGCTTCTTGCATCAGCACGCATCGTTCTTGATGCCCAAAATGGCTCTTTATCTGAACAACTTAAACGACTTGATGAGAATGATTTTAATCTCACAATTCATAAAAATTATCAAGAATCTTATGATCAATTAGACTTGCCAAGATATAACGAAGGAAAGCAATTTACAACGCAAACTGAACAAAATCTTTTTTCTTCCATTGGTCTTATTAGCCAACAAAAACCATCCTCTTTTCTCCCAAATGGAGAAGATCTAAGATATTGGAATGGTTACGGTGGTTTTAATCAGCACAATCATTATGTAATACGTCTTCATGGACGTACCACCACACCACATCCGTGGATTAATGTCATTGCTAATCACAGATTTGGTTTTCATGTCTCTGCTGAAGGTGCAATTTTTACTTGGGCTAACAATAGCCGCGATTATCAACTAACTCCTTGGGCGAATGATCCAACGTCTAACCGGCCAGGAGAAGCTCTTTATCTGGTTGATCGCCAGTCTTTAAAACGTTTCTCACCCGTTTCTACTGTTGAATGTGACGAAAATATTGTCTATGAGGCTTGTCATGGGTTTGGATTCTCAACTTTTAAATCAACACATTCAGAAATCGCATTAGAACTGACTCATACACTTGATCCCGAAAAACCTATTCGCTTTTCACGTCTTATCCTTACGAATGAAGGGAAAAAACCACGTAGTTTACGCCTTTATAATTATGTTGAATGGGTTTTGGGAAATATCCGTACAAAATATGCCCCCTTTATTGTTTTCTCTTATGAGGCCAGATGGGGTGCACATTTTATTCAAAATCCCTATCACATCGAGAAATCTCAACAAGTTACATTTTTATCAGCATCCGAAATGCCAACCAGCACTACGACCAATCGCGCTGAATTTATTGGTGAAACGGGAACCGTAACACGTCCAAATGCGATCCGTAAAGCCGGTGCTCTTTCGAATACCATTGAAGCAGGATGTGATCCTTGTTCAGCATTCGCCTATGATATTGATCTTCAACCAGGGCAAACAAAAGAAATCATCTTCTATCTTGGCAGTGCTGAAAATAGGCAAGAAGCTGAAAAATTACTTAATCAAGTACGTGCAAGTGATTTTGAGATTCAGCTCACAAAACAAAAACAGCAATGGAGTGATTTTGTTTCTCCTTTCCAAGTCAAAACACCGGACGCTTCTTTTAATCTTATGGTCAACCATTGGCTTCCTTATCAAATCTACTCATGCCGCATCATGGCACGCGCAGGCTTTTACCAAGCTAGTGGTGCATTTGGTTTTCGTGACCAGTTACAAGATAGCCTGTCTTTGTTATTGCTGGAACCACAATTAGCACGTGAACAATTGTTAAATGCAGCAGCGCACCAATTTCTTGAAGGTGATGTGCAACATTGGTGGTTGCCTGACACAAATGCTGGTGTTCGTACATACATTTCTGATGATATCGTTTGGCTTGCATATGCAACAGCTCTTTATGTCAATACCACTGGCGATAATGCCTTTCTTGATACGCTCATTCCTTTTATTGAAGGTGATGTTCTCAAAAGTGGGCAACAGGATGCTTATTTTCAACCCACCCAATCCTCAAAGGTTGCAACAGTTTATGAACATTGTGCTTTAGCTTTAGACCTTGCCATTAAACGCTGCGGACCACATGGTCTCCCTCTTATTTTAGGTGGGGATTGGAATGATGGCATGAATTTGGTCGGTGTGGAAGGAAAAGGCGAAAGCATTTGGTTAGGATGGTTTCTTGGGCACACATTACAAGCATTTATCTCTTTAGCCAAAAAACGTGGTGACAATAGCCATATGCAAATATGGAGTACGTACCTTGAACATTTAACAAAATCCCTAGAGAAAAATGGTTGGGATGGTGCTTGGTATCGACGTGGTTATTTTGATGATGGAACGCCTCTGGGCTCTAAAGTCAATGATGAATGTCAAATTGATACCATTGCTCAATCTTGGGCTGTCATTTCTCAAATGGCATCGCTTGAGCGCCAAAAACAAGCAATGACATCAATGCTGGAACATCTCTATGATAAAAAAGGTGGACTCATTCGCCTTTTTTGGCCGCCTTTTGATAAAAGTACGCTCGAGCCTGGTTACATAAAAGGTTATCCTCCAGGAATTCGAGAAAATGGTGGTCAATACACGCATGGTGCCATTTGGAGTATTTTTGCGTTGGCTGAAATGGAACAAAACGATAAAGCTTATGCTTTATTTTCTATGATAAACCCAATTACCCACGGACAAGATCCTGAAATTTATCGTGTTGAACCTTATGTGATGGCCGCAGATATTTATGCTGTTGAACCACGATGTGGTCAAGGCGGTTGGACTTGGTATACAGGTTCAGCCGGTTGGTTTTATCGCGCCGCAACACAAGCTATTCTTGGAATACAGCGTCAGGGAGACCTCTTGTTTTTGCAGCCACATTTACCCTCTATTTGGCCAAAATATGAAGCAACAATGAAGTTTTATGATGCCGTTTATAGCATTAAAGTAAAATGGGGACCTAAAAATATGCTCTATGTTAATAGCAAAGAATATACCGAATTTCATACAGGGATAAAGTTACAAAAAACAGGTCAGCATGAAATTATACGTATTGTCAAATATTAAAGATGAAAGATGAAAAAAGAGAGCAGACTTTTTTATTCTTGCCCAAAACTGTAGAGTTGTTATATTGCACCGCCTATATTAGCCGTGTTGGTGCATAATATTTTAGATTTTATGAAACTGAAAGAAAAAGGTTATGAATCATCCGGATATTGCTAGACGTGTTTACAATCATACTTGGAAACTTGATCCCATTATTCGTTCACTTCTCGATACGGATTTTTATAAGCTTCTTATGGTGCAGATGATTTGGGGGTTATATCCTAATGTTGATGTTACTTTTTCCCTCATAAATCGCTCTAAAACAATACGTCTTGCCGATGATATTGATGAGAGTGAATTACGTGCTCAACTTGATCATGCTCTTAGTTTGCACTTTACAAAAAAAGAAATGATTTGGCTTGCTGGTAATACATTTTATGGACGCAAACAAATTTTTGAACCGGATTTTCTTCAGTGGCTTGAGAATTTTCAACTCCCAGAATATGAACTAACCCGTAAAGATGGCCAGTATATTCTTCATTTTTATGGTTCGTGGGCTCATAGCTCTATGTGGGAAATTCCAGCCCTTGCTATTATAAGTGAATTACGTTCACGTGCTGCTCTCAAAAAACTAGATCGTTTTGCTCTTGATGTACTTTATGCGCGTGCTAAAGCAAAAATGTGGAGTAAAGTTGAACGTCTCAAAAAATTGCCTGATATTAAAATATCTGACTTTGGGACAAGGCGCCGCCATTCTTTTTTATGGCAGCGCTGGTGTGTGGAAGCATTAAAAGAAGGGATTGGTAATTCTTTTACTGGAACTTCTAATGTTCTTCTTGCCATGGATACGGATTTAGAAGCTCTTGGAACCAATGCACACGAATTGCCCATGGTTATTGCGGCTCTCAGCAATAACGATGATGAATTACGCAGAGCTCCGTATCAAGTCTTGCAGGATTGGAACCGTTATTATGGTGGAAATCTTCTCATTGTTTTACCTGATACCTTTGGTACAGAAGCATTTTTACGCAATGCACCAGATTGGGTAGCTGATTGGACGGGTTTCAGACCCGATAGTGCGCCCCCTATTGAAGGTGGCGAACGTATTATTCAATGGTGGAAAGAAAAAGGAAAAGATCCATGCAAAAAACTTCTAATTTTTTCTGATGCTCTTGATGTCAATACAATTGAAAAAACCTATCATCATTTCCATGGTAAAGTGCGCATGAGTTTTGGGTGGGGCACGGATCTTACCAATGACTTTACAGGCTGTGCACCTCAGGAAATCGAAACTCTTGATGCTCTTTCCCTTGTTTGTAAGGTGACCTATGCCAATGGTCGACCAGCCGTGAAACTTTCAGATAATCCTGAAAAAACGATCGGTGATTCAAAAGAAGTACAACGTTATATCAATTTTTTTGGTAATACAAAGCGAATTGCTAGACCTATAAAGACGTAGTTTTCGGCTCTTTAAACAAGTATATTGCCTCAACATATTGTTTATAAGATTGATTTTTGTTCTGCCCTAAGGATGAGGATTCTTAACCTTTGCTGGTCTGAAATAGTTCGGCTGTTTTTTGAGCAGATTCTACTTAGTCTATCAACGCATACGCTTCACTTACATAAGGCGCGATAGATAAGACTTAAAAATATTCACTACGCATTAAAAAAATACTTAACGCGCTAGGGAAGTTTAGCCAAGGAGGCTTCCTTATATCATTTGTCATAAATAACAGTGTTATACAGCATAACAAGATACTATCATTTTGCATGTTGAATGAGCGTGCGCGAGTATCATAAGTTTTTCTCATTTCAATCCTGTTAAATCAAGCACACTAATCCCCTTGCATATATGAAGGTTTTCAAGTTTTAAGAGTTATTGTTGTAGTTTGACAGTAGGTTTTATACTAAGTGGAAAGAGGCGGGATTAAGTAGGAATACGTGGTAATTTGTTGTTTTATGTACAATTTTTACCATTAAATGCGCGTTTTATCAAAATAGATTTTGACACCTAAAATTACAAAAATTACCGAAAATCAGAAAAAAGTGCGTTTCCATAGTAAAAATGAGAAAAGGCTTTCAAAACCCTTTGAGAACACCTTTAAAACTCTTTGAAAAAAATAAATTGGTACAAAATCTAGTGTCAAAATATACAAAACCAGATGACAAGCTACAATTGCAACATTAGAAATTACTAAGGCAACATTGGAGGATGATAAATAGCATGGTGACTATCGGTATGCATTTTGCAAGGCAAGGATGATGGTGCTCAAATAGATTTTATACACTTTACAGGAGATTTTACTTTATCCATGTATGGTCTGCTATTATGAAATGAGTAAAGCGTTGAGAAATGTTTCATTAAAATAAATGTGTAAATAACATGATTTGGGAGACCTTTTGTTTTACGTGAGGGGCATGACTTCATTAAAAAACAGAGAATGCAATAATATTTTTATTTCGAATAAGCTTTATATCAAGACAGAGAAATTATTTATTCGCATATTATAATAAGAATGCGTGTATGTATAAACCATTTGAAAAATTCTGTTGTTTCTTATGAATTATTCTTAAGTTAAGAACAGATGTAACCTTAAAGATTGATATAATAGACCGGCTTCTTAACTGTATAAGTATAAAAATGAGGGTATTTAGTAAGCTTTGTATTATATCCTCATTAAGAGATATGAAAACAAACGAAATGTCTATCATATCAATGACTTTTCAATGATGTATATATAGAGATTCATACAAACATGCTTTACAAAAATAATGACTCTCTTCCATGAATGTGATTTCTCATTGTTTACCAAGTGAGAACATTTTGAGTGTTCGTAAACAATCTTCTTTGTTCATAAAAATTATTTCACAAACATATTATTAATTAATTGCGCTCAAAAAGCTTGCTATTTCATATGTATTTTGGATATGGAGAGCTTATATTCAAAACTTAAAAGTCCTCATAGTTTTTACAAATAAGTCGAAGCTAAAAAGAGTATCTCATAAAGCCTTTTTTATCATTAAGAAGATGGACGTGTTACAATATAAATGGCAATCAGCAATAATATAACCGCAACAAGTAAGGAAATCCATAAAGGAGGGTGTAGCATTACGAAAAAGGATAAAAATCCTCCTGTCATACTCATCATTGCAAAAACTTTAACGAATGGAGAGATTGCTTTTTTTTCTTCCCATCGCTTAATAGGGGGACCAAAAATACGATGATTATTCAACCATTGATGAAAACGTGGAGAAGAACGCGTAAAACACCATGAGGCAACCAATAAAAAAGGCACCGTTGGCATAATAGGTAATACGACACCGATAATACCTAATATAACCATCGCCCACCCTGCTATATAATAGCAGATACGTAAAGGGTGCGATATCTTCGAATCTTTTTTCATTCTCTCGTACTATTTTCCTCTACGCAAAACCCTATACAAAAACATTGTATCTGTTTTTTTCTGTTTACATGTCTGAGTGCACAATTACGCTCTACCCCTTCATGCGTAAGTGTCTTTGCTGTTATAAGTTCCTTGAAAATACCGAATAGCTTACACAATATGA
Organism: Bartonella sp. CL63NXGY; assembly: GCF_042194905.1. Taxonomy (NCBI): domain Bacteria; kingdom Pseudomonadati; phylum Pseudomonadota; class Alphaproteobacteria; order Hyphomicrobiales; family Bartonellaceae; genus Bartonella; species Bartonella sp. CL63NXGY. The sequence goes on along the minus strand of NZ_JBHINK010000001.1, from coordinate 89,428 downwards.
TAATCATTTTAAATGATTTCAAGAAAAGAGGAGAGATTTTAGAAAAACAAAAAAATAAAAAGGCTGCAGAAGAAATCAATGCAGCCTCTTAATTAAGAATGCAGTGTTGGGGGGGGAGAAAATGTACTGCACTCATCTGCTAGATATTAGGAGGAAAAACAACCTAGCACCCCAGACTCTAATTAAAATAAAAATGAGAAACAATATATAAAAATGCATGGCTGATATGCATGAATTTTAACACTTTCAAGTTTCTTGAACTGTGTTTCGACGAAAGAAAATCATCATGAAAATAGCCATAAAAATCAACGTCAAGATCAACACAATTGTGGAAGCAGAATCAGAGCCGATAAATAAGCTGAGATAAATCCCTAAAAAACCAGAAAAAGCTGCAACAAGTATCGCGATCATTAACATAAAAGAAAACCGCTTTGTGACAAGATAGGCAATTGCTCCTGGTGCTATCAGTAAAGAAATAACGAGCACGATACCGACAGCTTTCAAAGCTGCAACAATTGTAAGAGAAATCATCGTTAGAAGGGTATAGTGGAGTAGAGATATTGGTAACCCCATTGCACGTCCTTGAACTGTGTCAAAAATATACAGCATAAAGTCGCGCCATTTTGCTGCTAAAATAAAAGTGACAACAGCAGAAATGATTGCCGTCTGCGTTATATCAAGCCAGTTAACACCCAAGAGATTACCAAATAGAATATGATTCAAATCTAAGCTACTATAAATAGACGTGGCTAAAACAAGCCCTAAACCAAACATTGAAGAAAAGACCACGCCCATCACCGTATCCTGTTTGATACGGCTATTGCTCCCTAAAAAACCCGTTAATAGTGCACACACCATTCCTGCAACAAAAGCACCGCAAGTAATCAAAGTCATTGTAATATTCTCTGGACGCATATGCTGAAACCAAGCAAATGGCAAAGAAGTTAAAAATGCGATTACCCATGGTGTTGTCATATAACCAACAACAACACCTGGAAAAACTGCATGAGAAATGGCATCGCCTAACAGCGCCCATCCTTTCAAAATAAGAAAACAGGAAAGCATCGCCATGGGAATAGAAAGAATCATGACAATAAGCATACCCTTAAGCATAAAAGAAAACTGAAACGGAAGCAGTAATTGATCAATCATGATAATATTACACCCTTTTTTGCTGCATTTATGCGTAAGCGCGCGGCAATAAACCCATGTTTAGGAGCAAAAATAAAAGCTAAAACAAATAAAGATGCTTGAAAAAGCACAACAACCCCCCCCGTTTGTGCATTCAAAAAATAACTCACATAAACACCCAAGATACTTGTGAAGGTTCCAATTACAACTGCAATAACCAAGATGTTCACGAAACGATCACTTAAAAGATAGGCCGTTGCCCCAGGTGTCACAACAAGACAAATGACTAAGAACGCTCCAACGGTTTGCATCGCAGCAACGGTACAAGCGGCAAGCAATGTGAAAAAGAGAATCTTTAAAAATTTTACGTTTAATCCAATGGCATGCGCATGCGTCTCATCAAATAACGAAACAAGAAGATCTTTCCATTTCAAAAGCAATATAAGCAACGAAACAAAGCCGATAAAAGCCAATTGTAGAATATCTGTTGAACTAACTGCTAAAATATTTCCCAAAACAATCGTATCAATATTAACAGCCATTGGTTTTAATGATTTGAGAAACAACCCAAAGGCAAAAAAGGAAGAAAAAATGAGCCCAATAATGGTATCTTCTTTAAGTTTTGTCCGGTGGTTAAAAAAGAGCATTGCTGCTGCTGCAAGACCACCAGAAAAAAAAGCGCCAAGTGAAAAAGGTAACCCTAAAAGGTAAGCTCCTGCTACACCAGGAACAATCGAATGGGAAAGTGCATCACCAATCAATGACCAACCTTTTAACATCAAAAAAGCCGAAAGAAAGGCACAAACACACCCAACTAATCCAGAAACCCACATTGCATTCACCATATATTGATAGCTCAGTGGCTCAAGCAACCAAGAAATCATGCAACGTGCTCCACTCTTTCAATATCTTCACAAACGGCAGACTGCTTTCTTCCCATGAAAACATCATTTTTTTTTGTGGTTTGAAGATCAAAAATATGGTGGTGCAAAGACCCTCCAAAAGTTTTCTCCAGATTTTCCTTTGTAAAGATTTTTTCTGTTAACCCAGAAGCTAAAACGGTCCCTTTTATTAAAACTGTATGATCACAAAATTCGCGAACAGAACCCAAATTGTGAGTTGAAACCAAGATCACTGCTCCTTCTTTACGAAGATCTTGTAACAAAGCAATGATTTTATCTTCTGTTGTAACATCAACCCCTGTAAACGGCTCATCTAATAAAATAGCTTTTGCTTTCTGTGCAAGAGCGCGCGCTAGGAAAACACGCTTTTTCTGTCCACCAGAAAGTTCTCCAATTTGGCGCTTGGCAAAAGCCAACATATCAACGCGTTCTAAGGCAATACGAACGGCTTCATAATCTTGTGTACGGGCATAGCGAAAGAAATTCATATGACCATACCGCCCCATCAATACAACATCTTCGACCAAGACAGGAAAATTCCAATCAACATCTTCACTTTGAGGAACATAAGCAATGAGGTTTTTTTTCAAAGCTATATCAACAGGTAAATCAAACATGCGAATTTTTCCCTTTGAGGGGCGTACAAACCCCATAATCGCTTTAAATAACGTTGACTTACCGGATCCATTAACACCAACCAATGCCGTAATAGAACCCTTTGGACTTTCAAAATTCACTTCGCGTAAAGCTGTATGTCCATTACGATATGTTACCGTTACTCCTTGGGCAAATATTCCACATTCCGTCATTGGCTTTTTACTCCCTCTACTAAAGCATTGCTAATACGCCCACTCGTGACACGTAATAAATCAATATAAGTGGGTACCTCACCATTTTTCTCACTTAAAGAATCAACATAAAGAACACCACCGTATTTAGCCCCTGTTTCTCTGGCAACCTGCTTAGCAGGCGCAGGGGAAATAGTGCTTTCAGAAAAAACTGCATGAATATTGTATTTGCGAACCATATCAATAACATGCTTGACCTGCTGTGGTGTTCCTTGTTGGTCAGCATTGATGGGCCATAAATAAAGTTCTTTTAGATCAAAATCACGCGCCAAATAGCTAAAAGCCCCCTCACTTGTCACAAGCCAACGTTTGTCTTGCGGTACAGCTTCTAATTCAGCCCTAATTGGATCAATCGTTGCACGAATTTTCTGTTTATAAATTTCAGCATTCTGTTTATAAATTTCAGAATGTTCAGGATCATATTTTACAAAAGCATCGCGAATATTATCAACGTAAATCAAAGCAGAGGTCGGTGACATCCACGCATGAGGATTAGGTTTACCGCTAAAGGGGCCCTCACCAATTTTAATGGGTACAATACCTTTTGAAACAACAACACTTGGAACATCCTTGATATTTTGAAAAAACTTTTCAAACCAAAGCTCTAACTCTAAACCATTCCACAATACAAGGTTAGCTCCCTGAGCACGCATAAGATCGCGTGGGGTGGGTTGATATTCATGAATTTCCGCACCTGGTTTTGTAATGGATTCAACATCAGCGGCATCACCTGCTACATTGCGTGCCATATCAGCAATGATAGTGAATGTCGTAACAGCTTTAAATTTACCAGCACACAAAGCAAAATTGGGTGTAAAAAAAATAACACTTCCAAAAACTATGGTGAAAAACGTTCTTACGTTCATTGATTCTCTCTTTCCTTTATATGCCTTCTTTTTATTGCAAATAATTTGCATTATCATTTAGCAATAGCAGTTATCTTTTACATTTGCAATGAAGGATTAAGAGAAAAATAACTTTTCAAAATGTTTAAAAACAGTTTTTTCATATTGAAAAAATTGATGATTTAAGCAGCTTGTTTTGGTAAGGAGGTCCCCTTTCAAGAAGTTCTATAGCTCTTGAATGCCAAACAAAAAGGGAGCACTCAAAGATGCTCCCACTTCATGTAAAATATCTCATAAAAAATGAGAATACTCAGTAGCGTAAATATGCACCTGTCATTTTGGTAACATTATCCACGATCTTTGAGGCAAGCTTTTCTAAATCTTCATCCGTTAGAGTCCGTTCTATGGGCTGAATAGTTACTTCAATTGCAACAGATTTTTTATCTTCACCAAAGCTTAAATCTTCGAAAACATCAAAAACTTGCACTGAATGAATAAGTTTTTTATCGGCTCCACTTGCCGCCCGAATAATAAGAGAAGAGGCAACAGTTTTATCCGCTATAAAGGCAAAATCACGCCGCACCATTTGAAAAGGTGAGAGTTTCAAAGGAGGACGGCTTTTGGTCGTTTTTTTCTTTGATTCTGGAATTCGGTCTAGAAAAATTTCAAAGCCGCATAAAGGGCCACTGACATCTAACTTTTCTAATGTAGCAGGATGAAAAACACCAAAAAAACCAAGAATAATCTTTGATCCAAGTTTTATGACACCTGAACGACCAGGATGATACCAATCTGGTGCTCCAACTTCAATCTGCACTTTCCCAATATCCATATCACATGCTTCTAAAATAGCTAAAGCATCTGCTTTGGCATCAAAAACATCAACGACGGTTGCATTTCCATTCCAAAAGCGCCCAGCACCTTTAAATTGCTCTGTTCCGCGACGAATCCCACTAACAACACGGTGTTGTTTATCAGGGGTGTCGCCCTCATAAATACTGGAAACTTCAAACAAAGCAAGATCGGAAAAACCACGATCAGCATTTCTTTGTGCCGCCATAATCAAACCAGGTAAAAGGGAAGGACGCATCATTGACATATCAGCAGCAATAGGATTAACCAATTTAAGCTCTTCTTGACCTCCTCCAAAAGCAAGAGCTTGATTTTCAGAAATAAAAGACCATGTTACCGCTTCTTTCATACCGCGTTGCACTAAAGCCAAACGTGTAGCACGTGAACGAATTTGTGCGCATGTTACAATCTGATCTTTTTCTTCTACGAAGTTTTCCAAAGGAATAGGTTTAATTTTATCTAACCCATAAATTCTCATGATCTCTTCCACCAAATCGGCTTTACCCATAATATCAGGGCGCCATGATGGTACTTTTACCGTAACGATATCTCCTTTTCCTTCAACAAAAAATCCAAGTTTTGTTAAAATAGAGATGATTTTTTCAGGCTCTATTTCCAAATTTGTTAAACGTTTAATTTCAGAAAAAGGAAAAGCGATCTGTTTGATTTCTTGTTGCTGATAGCCAACGATCCTCTTCTTAGATACTTCACCACCACAAAGATGCAAGACCAATTCTGTTGCAATCTCAAGCCCTGTTTCTATAAAAGCCGGATCAACACCTCGTTCAAATCGATAACGTGCATCACTGATAAGACCTAATGCTCTTCCTGTTTGTGCAATGCTTTGCGCATCCCAAAGCGCCGATTCAATAATAACGCGATGTGTTGTTTCATCACAACTCGTTCTTTCTCCGCCCATGATACCGGCAATCGAAACAACTCCCTCGTCATCTGCAATGACACAATTCTTAGCGCCCAAATGATAGATTTTTCCGTTCAGGGCTTGAAGCTGTTCTCCCTCACGCGCACAACGTACACACAAATTACCTTTAATTTTATCTGCATCAAAAACATGGAGTGGACGACCAAGGTCAAAACTGATGTAATTGGTCATATCAACAAGCGCATTAATCGGTCTCAAACCAATTGCATTCAAACGCTGTTGCATCCACTGGGGTGATTCGCCATTTTGAACATTGCGTACTTCACGCCAAGCAAAACCTAAACATAATGATGAATCTTGCGAAAAATCTAATGAAACATTGAGAGGTGTTTCAAAGGAAGACTCAAATTTTGGTAAAGACAATTCTTTTAATTGTCCGATTCCTGTAGCGGCAAGATCACGGGCAATACCACGAACACCTGTGCAATCGGAACGATTAGGGGTCAAACCAATATCAATGACCGGATCATCTAAACCAGCATAAGCTGCAAATGAACCTCCAATAGGACTATCTTCTGGAAGTTCAATAATCCCATCATGCTCATTCGATAATTCAAGCTCTGCTTGTGAACACATCATCCCAAAACTTTCAACACCACGGATTTTTCCTACAGATAATGTTACATCAAGTCCTGGAATATAAGTACCTGGTAGTGCCAGAACACCAATAAGACCTGCACGCGCATTTGGTGCTCCACAGACAACTTGAACAGGTGTGGAAGTCCCTGTATCGACGGACAGAATCTGGAGTTTATCTGCATCAGGATGCTTTATTGCTGTTAAAACTTTTGCAATCACAAAACCTTTTAAAGAAGATCGATCATCAACGGAGTCAACTTCAAGACCGATAGCTGTTAGTTTCTCACAAATTTCATCCAAAGATGCATTTGTCTCTAAGTGATCTTTTAACCACGACAATGTAAATTTCATTTTAAAACCTCACATGAAAGCGATGACTAAGATCACACATTATCTATTAGGAAAAAAAGCAGGCATATCAAAGAAACGAAAGCCATAGTGGTCTAACCAACGCAGATCAGCATCAAAAAAAGCCCGCAAATCAGGCATACCGTATTTCAACATGGCAATACGATCAATGCCCATTCCCCATGCAAAGCCTTGATATTCATCGGGATCTAAGCCAACATTTTTCAACACATGAGGGTGCACCATTCCGCATCCTAAAATTTCCAACCAATCCTGCCCTTCTCCGAACTTTACGTCTGAACCAGAACGATCACATTGAATATCCACTTCCATAGATGGCTCGGTAAAAGGGAAAAAAGAGGGACGAAAACGCATTTTTACAGAGGGAACTTCAAAAAATTCTTTACAAAAGGTTTCATGTAGCCACATCATATGGGCAATGGTGGAGGTTTTATCGATGACAAGACCTTCTACCTGATGGAACATGGGAGAATGTGTTGCATCCGAATCCATGCGGTAAGTTTTTCCAGGAATAATGATCCGTATCGGTGCTTTTTGTCTTTCTAGTGTGCGAATTTGTACAGGTGATGTATGGGTCCGCAATAATTTTCGTTCTCCCATTTTATCAACATCAAAAAAGAAGGTATCATGCATTTCGCGTGCTGGATGCCCTTCAGGAAAATTCAATGCCGTAAAATTATAATAGTCTGTTTCAATATCAGGTCCCTCTGCAAGAGAAAAACCCAACTTCGTATAAATGGCAATAATTTCCTCAATCACTTGTGAAATAGGATGAATGCGTCCCCGTTCTATAGGTGAAGAGCGAATAGGCAAGGTAACATCAACTGTTTCACGAGAAAGACGGGCATCCATTGCCTGTCTTTTCAGAAGATCACGCTTTTGCGCCCATAATTCTAAAATACGATTTTTTAATCCATTAAGAACTGGTCCAACTTTATGACGCTCGCCAGCATCCATTTTTCCTAATTCTTTTAATTTTTCAGAGATACTACCTTTTTTACCCAATGCTGCAATACGCACTTCTTCAAGTGCTTTTTCATCACCTGCGGCCTCTAAGGCTAAACAAATTTCTTGTTCCAGACGCTCAATATCATTCATATTTTTGCCTATTTTTTAATAAAGAAAAACCCGCACTTGCAATAGCCAGCACGGGACCTCAAATAAATGAATGCTTTAAGAGAACACGACTGGCTTATTTGACAGCGCCTTCGAAAGCATTAGGTGTCGTATCTTTTAAATATTCTAAAGCTTTTTTTGCCGAAGCTACTAAAGCAGAAAATGCTTCCGCCTCGTGGATTGCTATATCTGAAAGAACTTTACGATCAACTTCAATACCAGCTTTTGATAAGCCATCAATAAAACGTCCATAAGTTAAACCTTCTGCACGAACAGCCGCATTAATCCTCTGAATCCACAAAGCACGGAAAGTACGTTTTCTATTTTTGCGATCACGATAAGCGTATTGCTTTGAACGATCAACCGCTGCTTTAGCTGCACGAATGGTATTTTTACGACGACCGTAAAAACCTTCAGCCTGTTTAAGAACTTTTTTGTGCTTAGCGTGTGCTGTCACACCTCTTTTCACACGAGCCATATTATAATCTCCTCAAAATCAAAAGCGTAAGGTTTAAATACCATTCGGCAAATAATGCTGAATGACTTTTTTAGCATCTTGTTCACACAAAACCATTGTTCCACGTGCATCGCGAATAAATTTATTCGAACGCTTAATCATGCCGTGGCGCTTACCGGCAGCTGCTACTTTAATTTTGCCTGACGCAGTGATTTTAAACCGCTTTTTAGCGGATGATTTGGTCTTCATCTTGGGCATTTTGCTACTCCGTACATTAATTTATTCAATCAAAAAATTTATTCACTCAAGCGGACCAACGCTTGAACAAGCATTTAAACAGCCACGGCATGCCCTGCCGGGCGGCTCTTAAAGACGTTTTCATAAGCTAGTATACACAAAATTGCAAGACCGTATTACAAAAAAATCGGCGCTCCATTGCCTTGAAGCTCAACTAAAGGTGCTGGAATTGCATTTGTTTTGATGGCTGCTTTACATAAATCGGCAATAATGCATTGCGTACATTGTGGTTTACGGGCTTGACAAATATAGCGACCATGTAAAATCAGCCAATGATGTGCATGGCGAATATAATGAACCGGTATAATCTTTAATAATTTTTTCTCAACAATTTCTGGTGTTTTGCCAAGCGCTAAACCAAGACGATTGCTTAAGCGAAAAATATGTGTATCTACTGCCAATGTAGGTTGACCAAAAGCAACATTCAAGACCACATTAGCCGTTTTGCGCCCTACTCCAGGAAGGGCCATGAGTGCTTCACGCGTATCGGGTACTTGACCGCCATAATAATCAATTAAATAGTTGCAAAGCGCATAAACATTACGTGCTTTTGCACGCCAAAGACCAATTGAACGGATATGATGTGCTATTTCTTCTTCTCCTAATGCAACCATTTTTTCCGGTTGATCAGCAAGGCGAAATAATTCTTTTGTCGCTTTATTAACGCTTACATCTGTCGCTTGAGCCGAAAGCACAACGGCAACCAAAAGCGTAAAAATATTTGTATAGATAAGATCACTCTTAGGCGCTGGGCGTTGCACAGAAAAACGGCGAAATATTTCTGCAATTTCATTTTCATTATATAATATACCAGATAAATTTCGCACTTTTGACAATTTTATGGTACGTTGAGGCATTGAACTCTCTTAAATCTTCTCTCTTGAAGTTATCATTCACGCTCGCCATATGAGAGAAATGCAGCGAACACTTTTATAGAGTGTGGTCAAGTAAAGCCGTTTTAAAGAGGATACTCATGAATGACACATGTGACGCCTTTCTCCAATCCCTTTCTTTTAGGGTTTGAAACCGTAGAAAAAATATTGCAACGTATCGGTAAAGCTGATGAGGCTTACCCAGCCTATAACATTGAACGTTTGCATAAAAATGATGATGCAAATCATATCCGGATAACTTTGGCTGTTGCTGGATTTAAGATTAACCATCTTAATATTTTGCTTGATGATAATCAATTGGTTATTCATGGTAAACAAACAGACAACCAAAATCATCAATATTTATATCGCGGTATAGCTGCGCGACAATTCCAGCGAACCTTTGTTCTCGCGGAAGGGATGCATGTTACAAATGCGGAGTTGAAAAATGGTCTTTTATCAATTAATCTGTATCAACCAAAATTAAAAAAAGAAATAAAACAGATTCCAATTAAAGTCAGTAGTGGTGAGTCATAAAAGTTAAGGCGTAAAGGAACAGTGAAATGGGAGAACATAAACAAAACTTGTCGTTTCAGAACACATCCTACTCTGATGCGGGACAGATTGCCTATTTAAAAAAAGTTTGTACAGATGATCTGGCTAAAAACTTTCCAGATCTTCCACCGATGACCCCAGGCATTACGATATGGGCTCTCTTTGGTGAAACAGGTTATCCTATCATTTTATCCGATGAGCGTTCTATCGCTCTTGCTGGAGCCAATGAGCATGAACTACAAATTGTAACTCTGCACTAGATTACCTTACGAGAAAAAGCTGTACTCTTTTATAAATTCTATCTGTTTTTTCGTAAAGGGTGTAATGTGGGTTATAATGAGATTAAGTATTGATTTATATTCATAATTAATTTTTTACAACTGGAATGAGAGTCCCGAATATCATAAGGTTCTCTCATTTGAGATCTTCTTATATTGAAACAATTAAAGTCACTTGCTTGATGTCATAAGCAGGGAGAGCCATGTGGATAAAAACACTTGAAGAAAGGAATAAAAATATCTCTTTTTAATTGTCTCAATTACCAAAGACATTCACAATATGGGGATGAAAAAATGTATGATGGTGTCAGTTTTCTTCTTCATAAGTGTGAAGATGTCCCTTATAGATTTATATTATTCACGAGGGCTGTTATACCATTCATGGGCGCTATCGTGAAATGGGCTCGAGTTACATTGAAAGATGTCTCTTTAAAATGAGTACATAAAGGCTATACAAGTGTATTTTGTTTGGTGTGTTTTGTTCTTCCTGAGGGGAGTAGCTCTATTGAAGAGTGTAAAAACAAAAGCATGAGATAATGCGTCATAATTATTTAAAAGATATTTCTATGAATGCGTTTGAAAGGTGTAAAGCTGAATTGTAAGGAGATGATAGATTTTTACCACGATGCCTTTATATTCTTTCCAAATGAGGCTGTCTTCTTGTTCCAGAAATTACGCAAACAGATAGATGCAATATACTGACCAAATCTGGCATACAAAAATCTGGAACAGTTCGTTCCACACTGAAGCGTTTTGATATTTGTCTCAAACGTGGACTTGCACAGGGATTAGATGTTGATTAACAGGTAAGAAAAAAACAAAGGCTTTATGAAAAAGTTTATACAGGGCTTTTAATTTTGTGCTTCAAATGCCTCAGTACGAGATATTTTGCTCTTTTGAATATTAAAGCTCTTGTTTTTATAATGAAGTTACAGCACAACAAGCAAAATGGAATTATTTGAGGGGAAAAAAATAATGCCTTCTTACCGTTCAAGAATATCAACCCACGGGCGTAATATGGCAGGAGCCCGCGGACTTTGGCGTGCAACAGGGATGAAAGATACTGATTTTGGTAAACCCATTATTGCGATTGCGAATTCTTTTACACAATTTGTACCAGGGCATGTCCATTTAAAAGATCTTGGGCAATTAGTCGCACAACAGATAGCTGTTGCCGGTGGTGTTGCGAAAGAATTTAATACCATTGCTGTAGATGATGGAATTGCGATGGGGCACGATGGAATGCTCTATTCTTTGCCCTCACGTGAGATCATTGCTGATTCTGTAGAGTATATGGTTAATGCACATTGTGCGGATGCACTTGTCTGTATTTCTAATTGTGACAAAATTACGCCTGGTATGTTAATGGCTGCTTTACGGTTGAATATTCCGACAATCTTTGTTTCTGGCGGTCCTATGGAAGCAGGTAAGATTAAATGGAAGGATCAAGATCTAAGGGTTGATTTGGTCGATGCCATGGTCGCAGCAGCTTCAGAACAAAATTCAGAAGAAGAAGTTGCTGAAATGGAGCGTGCAGCTTGTCCTACATGTGGTTCTTGTTCAGGAATGTTTACGGCCAACTCCATGAATTGCTTAACGGAAGCATTGGGGCTTTCTCTTCCTGGAAATGGATCAATGTTAGCAACACATGCAGATCGGCGGATGCTTTTCGAAGAAGCTGGAAAACAGATTGTTGCATTGGTTAAGCGTTATTATGAAAATGATGATGAAACAGTTTTGCCACGCTCTATTGCTTCACGCAAGGCTTTTGAAAATGCAATGACCGTTGATATTGCCATGGGGGGATCAACCAATACAGTACTGCATCTTTTAGCCGCGGCGCAAGAAGGTGAGGTGGATTTTACCATGACGGATATTGATCATCTTTCACGTCGTGTTCCTGTTTTATGTAAGGTTGCTCCTGCTGTTGCAAATGTACATATGGAAGATGTTCATCGCGCTGGTGGTATTATGGGGCTTTTAGGCGAACTGGATGCGGCGGGACTCATTGATACATCAACTTATACGGTTCATGCAAAAACAATGAAAGAAGCTCTTTACCGCTGGGATGTAAAGCAAACTAATGAGCCAACAGTTCGTGCATTTTATCGTGCTGCTCCAGGTGGTATTCCGACACAAACAGCTTTTAGCCAATCTTGTCGCTATGAGACCCTTGATCTTGATCGTGAAAAAGGTGTGATTCGCAATAGAGAACATGCATATTCACAAGATGGAGGATTGGCAGTTCTTTATGGAAATCTTGCAAAAGATGGCTGTATTGTAAAAACAGCAGGCGTTGATCAATCAATTTTAACTTTTAAAGGTCCGGCAAGAATTTTTGAAAGCCAAGATTCAGCTGTTTCAGCTATATTAACTGATAAGATTAAAACAGGTGAAATTGTTTTAATCCGTTATGAAGGTCCACGTGGTGGACCTGGAATGCAAGAAATGCTTTATCCAACGAGTTATCTCAAATCTAAAGGATTAGGCAAGGTTTGTGCACTTGTTACGGATGGACGTTTTTCAGGAGGAAGTTCAGGGCTTTCGATAGGACATATTTCTCCAGAAGCTGCGGAAGGAGGAGAAATTGCGTTAGTGGAAGAAGGGGATATCATAGAAATTGATATTCCAAATCGTAGAATTCATATGTTGGTGGATGACGTTGAGATGAAGCAGCGCCGTGCTAAGATGGAAGCAAAAGGAAAAGGCGCTTGGCAACCGATTGAGAAGCGTCAGCGTAAAGTTTCAAAGGCTCTCAAAGCTTATGCAGCGATGACTACATCTGCTTCAAAAGGTGCAGTACGTAGTATTTGATGAGTTGAATAGAGACAGTACTCTGATTTTTTGCATCTTTTGCACGATATTCTGAGCTAATTATTTTATGAGTTTATGAACTTATCAGAATATTTCGAGTCATGGATGAGTATGATTAAAAAGCTATCAATACAACTAAAAGCAGCTGCGGATTGCTTATTTTAGCAGCTATGTAAGATAGATAAAGATAGATACAGTATCATTACTTTTCATATCATATTCCAATCTTATACGAAATTACAATTTCCTGTTCTCATATTTATGGAAGATATTTATTGTACTGGTGGCATTATCTTGTTGTACCGTAAAACACTGTCATTTAGGACTGTGATATACGGCATCCTCCTTAAATATTAAGTGTTTCTTAGTGCGTGGTGAATATTCTTAGACTTGTTTGTAAAGCTTTTAGTTTAAGTGAATCACATGACTAGGAAATCAAGATAAATTCCTTAGAATCTGGATTGTTTGCAGACTTGATTCGAATGAAAATCTTTATCCTTTGAGATGTAAGAAGGAGTTTAAGGATATTTAGGAAAATAAAATGCTGCTGTGATATATCTGATTATATGTTCCATATGAAAACAGTAAAAGAGCTCTTTATAGCTTAAAATGTGAAGAAAATACGAGACCCATTATCCATGAATTTATTATGCAAAATGGGATGGTATCCCAACACCAACAGCTTTAAACTAGAAATGTTGCTATGATAACAATAATATCGATCGTGAAAAAGCATAATTCACTAAATATGGCGTATTTGCAAGGTGGAGGAGATTTCATGACAATCTTTACAAAAAACGACTATCTTGTAAAAATAGTCGATCTTGACCAATTTTTTGTATAAGAGCCAATATTAATCTAAGGGAATATGAAATATAATGCATATGGTTTTGCTTCTATAGGCAATTATACTTACAAAATATATTATGTAGAAAAGCGATGGGAATATGATAAATAACTGTTTATGCTGTGGTATATCAAAAATGGTTACGTTATCTCCTATTAAGAAGGTTTTTTAATAAAAAATAACATCTGTTTTCTATAAAGGGTTACTCTTTTCAAGCTGTTTGAGGTGGTAAATTGCTTCTAAAGCTTGTTTAGGAGAGAGTTCATCGGGATGAATATTTTTTAAAGCTTCGTGAAGTATACAATGTTTGTTTTTTGCTTCATTGACGGGAGATGTTGCTTTAAGAGAAAAGAGTGGTAAATCATCAATGAGTTTATGTCCTTTTCCAGCCATTTCGCCTTGTTCTAATTGATGGAGTACATCTGTTGCTCGTGTAATAACGGCTGGGGGAAGTCCAGCAAGCTTTGCGACTTGTACACCATAGGAACGGTCAGCGGCTCCTGGTGTGACCTCATGAAGAAAAACTACATCACCATCCCAATTTTTGACTTTCATGGTTACATTATGCAGTCTGTCAAGTTTTTCGGTAAGTGCAGTCATTTCATGAAAATGGGTAGCAAGAATAGCACGACAATGGTTAACTTCATGGAGATATTCAACAGCAGCCCAAGCAATAGAAAGTCCATCAAAGGTTGATGTTCCACGTCCTATTTCATCAAGAATAACAAGGGAATGGTGGCTAGCATGATTGAGAATCGTTGCTGTTTCAACCATTTCCATCATAAAGGTTGAGCGCCCCCGTGCAAGATCATCGGAAGCCCCAACGCGACTAAATAGGCGATCAACGACACCAATATGTGCTGAAGTTGCTGGAACGAAGGACCCCATTTGCGCCATAATAGCAATAAGAGCATTTTGCCGCAAAAAAGTTGATTTTCCTCCCATATTAGGCCCTGTCAACAGCCAGATTGCTGCATATTGCTGATTTTCTTGCACAGAGAGATCACAATTATTGGCAATAAAAGGTTCTGCTGCTTGTTTGCGGAGTGCTTGCTCGACGACAGGATGGCGTCCTGCTGTAATATGAAAGGTAAGTGAAAGATCAATTTTAGGGCGGCAATATCCTTGTTCTTCAGCAAGATATGCTAAAGCGACAGAGACATCTAAAATAGCAAGTGCTTCAGAGGCTTTACGAATAAAATCAACTTGTTCGGTAATTTCCTGAACGAGAATATCAAAAATCTCTAGTTCAAGTGTCAATGCGTGATTGGCAGCATGGGCAATACGGCTTTCAAGGTCAGCGAGCTCTGTTGTCGTAAAACGCATAGCGTTTGCCATTGTTTGCCGATGAATAAAACGCGCTTTAGCTTGTGGATTATTTGTAAGGGAAGATGCTTGTGTGCTGGTTACTTCAATGAAATAACCTAGAATATTATTATGCTTTATTTTAAGCGTCTTAATATCTGTTTCGTGGGCATATTGCGCTTGAAGTTCAGCAATGACACGGCGAGATTCATCACGTAAAGCACGCATTTCATCGAGCTCTTTATGATAATTAGAACGAATAAAACCACCATCACGTTTAAGGAGTGGGAGATCATCAGCTAATGCCTGTTCTAAATGAAAGTATAACGCTGTGGGTAAGTTTGAGAACACCTGTTGTACATCACTTATTTCTTGAGGCAGAAGCTCATTATCAAGAAGTTGATGCAATTCACGAATGATTTCAAAGCCGCGCTGGATTGTCGCCATATCACGGGGACCTCCTCGTCCAAGAGCCAAACGTGAAACGGCGCGGGGCATATCTGGTCCCCCCTTTAAAATAAGCTTTATCGCTTCTGCAAGAGAAGGATTACGTAGAAAAAAATCGATAGAATCCAAACGCGTATCAATAGCCGAAGGAGTGGTGAGGGGAGCAATAAGGCGGTCAATAAGAAGGCGTGATCCTCCTCCTGTTACAGTGCGATCAATAGCTTTTAATAAACTTCCATCCCATTGACCTGATGTCGTACGAATAAGTTCAAGGCTTAATCTGGTTGCGGCATCAATAAAAAGAGTCGCACTTTCATTTTGGCGCTCAGGCTGCATGAGGGGAGGGCGATGCGTGATTTGTGTTTTTTCGATATAACGAATAGCAGCTACAATTGCAGAGAGTTCGGAACGTGAATAATCGGCAACGCCTTCAAGAGTTGAGAGTTTAAAATAATTGCAAATATCGCGTTCAGCGGTGAGTGCATCAAAGAGACAAGCAGGTTGAGGTGAAACGATACGATCAAGAACACTAAAAAGTGACTTGTGAGATTTATCATGAAAAAATGAATCAGCAACAATGATTTCTTGTGGATCAACACGCATAATATCTGCTAAAAGTTTTTCTTGGCGGCTTTCTGTTACACGAAATATGCCTGTTGAGATATCAATCCAAGAAAGAGCAAATTCCTCTCCATCGCTAGTTTTTATACGGGAAAGTGTCATCAAATAATTTGCACGTGTTGGATCAAGGAGCTTTTCTTCTGTTATCGTTCCAGGTGTTACAAGGCGAACAACATCACGCCGAACAACAGATTTTGAGCCACGTTTTTTTGCTTCAGCAGGATCTTCTATTTGTTCACAAACAGCAACTCGGTAACCACAAGCAATCAGTTTTTGTAAATAATCATCAGCAGCATGAACGGGAACACCGCACATAGGAATATCTTGTCCTAAATGTTTTCCGCGTGCTGTGAGTGTGATTCCTAAAGCCTGAGCAGCTTCAATCGCATCATTAAAAAATAATTCATAAAAATCCCCCATTCGGTAAAAGAGAAGGGAATCATGATGGACGGCTTTGATTTCTATGTACTGCTCCATCATAGGTGTAAGACGTTCTTGAGAGGAAGCAGATGAGGAGGCAGGCTGTGGAATTAAATTATTTTTATGATTGTTTTTTTTATCCATTTGTACGAGGCCTGTTTCCTTTAAGTGAAGTTTTTACTCTTTTTTATTTACTTCAATATCTATTTATCTCTAAATTGCAACGCATCATCAGATTTGCTAAGGCAAGAATAGCGATTTCTAATATATGAATCAGATTTAATGACTATACGCATTATCAAGCAAAATTTACACTGTTTTTGGAGAAAATAAAGTGAGATGAAAAAGAGCGAGCAAGATCAGAAAATATCTCAAACTGTTTACAGTGCGAGCGAAAGAGAAGCTCTAGATTTTCATAGTCGTGGTCGACCAGGAAAGCTTGAGATTGTTGCAACAAAGTCTATGGCAACACAGCATGATTTAGCACTTGCTTATTCACCAGGTGTTGCCGTTCCAGTTAAGGCAATTGCTCAAAATCCAGCGCTAGCTTATGATTATACAGCAAAAGGCAATCTTGTTGCTGTTATTTCAAATGGTACAGCTATTTTAGGGTTAGGCAATTTAGGTGCACTTGCTTCTAAGCCGGTCATGGAAGGAAAAGCAGTGCTGTTTAAGCGTTTTGCGGATATTGATTCCATTGATTTAGAAATTGATATAAACGATACAGAAAGTTTTATCAATTTGGTGCGCCATTTAGAACCTTCTTTTGGTGGAATTAATCTTGAAGACATTAAGGCGCCAGAGTGCTTTATGATTGAAAGCCGCCTACGCGAGGTAATGAATATACCTGTTTTTCACGACGATCAACATGGTACAGCAATTATTGTTGCTGCTGGTGTTCTCAACGCTTTGACTTTAACAGGGCGCGATATGCAAAATACGCGGTTAGTCTGTAATGGTGCTGGTTCTGCAGGAATTGCTTGTATTGAACTGATTAAAGCGATGGGCTTTCGTTCCGAAAATATCATATTATGTGATACAAAGGGTGTGGTCTATGAAGGCCGCAAAGAGGGAATGAATCAGTGGAAATCTGCGCATGCTATTCAAACAGATAAACGTACGCTTATGGAAGCAATGGAAGGTGCAGATATATTTTTTGGGGTTTCTGCTAAAGGTGCTCTTACTCCTGAAATGGTAAGATCCATGGCACCCCAGCCGATCATTTTTGCTATGGCTAATCCCGATCCAGAAATTACGCCGGAAGAGGTTATGCAAGTGCGTCATGATGCCATTGTCGCAACAGGACGTTCCGATTATCCAAATCAGATTAATAATGTTCTCTGTTTTCCTTATATATTTCGTGGTGCGCTTGATGTGCGTGCAAGAGTTATTAATGAAGACATGAAGATTGCTGCGGCAAAGGCTCTTGCTAATTTAGCGCATGAAGAAGTGCCTGACAGCGTTGCGGAAGCTTATCATGGAAAGCGATTAAAATTTGGTCCTAATTATATCATCCCTGTTCCTTTTGATCCGCGTTTATTTACGGTTGTTTCAATAGCGGTAGCAAAAGCAGCAATGGAAAGCGGTGTTGCGCAAAAGAACATAGATGATTTAGAGGCCTATGAGCGCGATTTGAATGCGAGACGTGATCCTACTTCCTCGATGATGCGTGGGGTTTATAACCATGTTCGTCAAGCGCCAAAACAAATTGTCTTTGCAGAAGGTGAAGAAGAGCAAGTTATGCGGGCAGCCGTTTCCTATGTCCATCAAAAATTAGGACAAGCGATTTTGGTTGGTCGTGAAGAGCAAGTAAGAGAAGCGGCTGTTATCGCTGGAATTGATCTGGAGCGTGAAGGTATTTCTATTATGAATGCTAAGCTTTCTTGCCGTACAGATGCTTATGCGAATTATCTTTATAAAAAGATGCAGCGTCAAGGCTGGCTGTTGCGTGATTGTCATCATCGTATCAATAATGATCGCAATTATTTTGCTGCGTGTATGGTGGCACTAGGAGATGCTGATGCAATGGTTACAGGGGTGACACGCAATTATGAAACAGCGTTAATCGATATACGTCGTGCAATTGATGAAAAACCAAAAGAACGATTGATTGGTATTTCAATGGCTATTTGCCGTGGACGAATTGTGTTTATTACGGATACAGCCGTTTATGAAAATCCTAATGCTGAAGAACTTGCGGATATAGCGGAACAAGCAGCTTCATTTGTGCGAGGATTTGGATATCAACCACGGGTAGCATTTTTAGCATTTTCTACATTTGCTTATATGAAAGGGCAGACGACGCAGCAAATTCAGGATGCGATTAATATTTTGCATGAACGCAAAGTTGACTTTGAGTTTGATGGAGAAATGAGTGCTGATGTGGCACTCAATTCCAAATTGATGCAGCAATATCCATTTATGGGATTAACGGAGCCCGCTAACATTTTGGTTATGCCTGGATATCACGCGTCTTCCATTGCAAGCAAAATGTTACAAGAACTTGGTGAAGCAACCATCATTGGTCCTATTTTAATTGGATTGGAAAAATCTGTCCAAATTGTACCATTTAGTGGAAGCGATACAGATGTTGTCAATATTGCAATGCTTGCGGCTTATCATGCCGCAAAAGTCGTCTAAAGGAAAAAAGCCCCTACTATACCAAGAATATATCAAGGGGCTTTTTAATAACAAAAGAATAAACTTTTTAAGAGGGCTGTATTTGACTGTCTTTTTGTTCTTCAGAAAGACGCTTTTGGAAGAGTGCTGCAAAATCAATAGGATCAATCCACAAAGGTGGAAAGCCACCGTTTTGAGTAGCATCAGATATAATTTGGCGAGCAAATGGAAATAAAAGACGGGGACATTCAATAAAGACCAGAGGCATAACATGTTCTTGTGGAATGTTTTTAAGGTGAAAAACACCACCGTAAATCAATTCTACATGAAATAAGGTTTCAGTTTCATCATTGGCTTTGACGGAGAGAGACAAAACGACATCATAATTGTCATCACCAATTGGGTTAGCATTGACGTTAATATTGATATCAATTTGTGGTGATTTTTCACGTGCACGCAATGAACGAGGAGCACCTGGATTTTCGAATGATAAATCTTTTAAATATTGAGTTAATACAGCAAAAACCGGCTCTCCACCACTGTTATTCATTTCACCTTCGGCCATACGACGAACCTCTCTTATTATAATATGTATAATTTATTTTAGATCTAAAGACCAGATTGGTTATCACGCCTTGCAAAAGGTTGCAAGAAATGCGCTCTTTATCTTGAATATTTTTTTAGTTTGTTGCAGATTTTTTAGGCATTTCAATGGTTATCATCATTTTTGCGCCATGGAGATTCTGTCGTATCATGAATTGTGTAATCTTCTGCTTTAAGATCAATTATTTTTTCAGAGTCATTTTTTCTTTTAGTATTGGGATTCATTTTGTTTTTTAATGATATAAAGAAATGCCAAGCAACAGAGCGAATTGGTTTAATAAGAAGTAATATTCCCAAGAAATCACTTACAAAGCCGGGAAGAATAAGTAAAATTGCACTAAAGATGATGAAAGCATCATTAATAATATTATTCTCTAATGTGCGTCCTTGGACAAGTTCAGTTTGTATATTTTTTAAAAGGCTAATCCCTTGAATTCGCAATAAAACAACCCCAACTATGGTTGTGAGAATAACCAAAATCAAAGTTGCCAAAATACCAATTTCTTGACCAACAAAGATAAAACCAGCAATCTCGATTAAAAGAATGCAAAGAAAGATAACAACAAAAAAACGAGGATTTATAGAATAAAGTTTTATCACATGAAAATTTCCTTCTGGATGAGTAGGGGGAGAAATTCTTAAGAGCACTCCGTTTAAATACAAAATCTATAAAAATATTTGAATGATAAGATTCCTTATTTTACATATTTATTGATAAATGGTATTGACTGCAATGTTTATTAGAGACTTAAGCTTTGGAGATTGACAGCGCCTATGGAATTTGACGTTATACTTGTCATAGCTCTTGTTGTTATGGTTGTTATTTTTGTGCAACTCCGTAATGTATTAGGGAAACGAATTGGGTTTGAAAAGCCACCCTTTGATCCTTATTCACGTCGTTCTAAAAAACAGGTTGAAGCAGAAACGGCTGATAATATTGTTTCGTTCCCTCATCAGAAAAATTCACAAAAAGACGACTTTAGTGAAATTGATAAAATTTCACCGGAGGGGAGTCTTTTGAATAAAAATTTGCGGGAATTGCATAGAATTGATTCTCATTTTTCTCCTCAACTTTTTATAAAAGGTGCGCAAATTGCTTATGAAATGATTGTAACAGCTTTTGCCAAAGGTGATCGCAATCAGCTTAAAAGCTTGCTTTGTCAGGATGTTTTTGAGAGTTTTTGTACGGCTATTGAGCAACGAGAAAAAAATAAAGAAAGAATAGAATTCACTTTTGTTGGAATTAATAAGATCGAAT
This sequence comes from Bartonella sp. CL63NXGY, assembly GCF_042194905.1. Lineage (NCBI taxonomy): Bacteria > Pseudomonadati > Pseudomonadota > Alphaproteobacteria > Hyphomicrobiales > Bartonellaceae > Bartonella > Bartonella sp. CL63NXGY. The sequence continues at coordinate 68,450 of NZ_JBHINK010000001.1, read as the reverse complement.
TTATTGCGGCGGCAATACAAGAAAAGGATGAACTTTTAACGATACGTATTGTCAGTGAGATGATTTCTGTTACTTATAATGAACAGGGCGAGCGTATAGACGGTGATCCTGATGCTATTGTAGAAATCAGAGATATTTGGACTTTTGTTCGCAATAGTTTATCGTCAGATCCCAACTGGAAGCTTTTTGCTACAGAAAATGAAAATTAAAATACTTTTTGTTTTTCTTCCATAAGCATTCAATGATTTATGAGAAATTAAAATGTCCTCAAGTAAATGGAGACAAAAAAGAGATTTATTGGCTTCACAAGATCGCCTTTTATGGGAGATGGTGTGTCGTACGATAACACCGCTTCACGGTAAGATGCTCTCTTCTACTTCAGAAATTATTGCAAATATTAATGATAAAAATCAACCTGTAACTCAAATCTCCTCATTGTCTCAGGAAAATCAACAACCCTCGACAATTATTAAAAGAGAAAAGAGGGCAGTTACACAAGCACAAAAGATTCATTTCTTCGATCATGTTGCATATCGTAAAATTTCCCAAGGTCGTTATCCTCTTGAGGCGCGTCTTGATCTTCATGGTTATATGCAGGAAGAAGCTTATTTTTTCTTAAAAAAATTTCTACAATCCTCTCAGCAGAGAGGATTGCGTTATGTCCTTGTGATTACAGGAAAAGGACGATCCGTTGGGAGTGATGGAGCTTTGTATAGATTTGTTCCGTATTGGTTATCAACACCAGCTTTTCGATATTATGTCCACGCGTTTGAGCAAGCAGCACGTCAGCATGGCGGAGAAGGTGCGCTTTATGTTTGGTTGCGCCGTTTTATGTCGGGAGAAGGAATGTGATGTCATTATGGTCGTTTCAGGTTTAATATTTATTTATACTTATAATTTATTGTTTTCGTATATTTCGTAAGAGCCTTGAATACAATATTCCCTTCGTTATAATTTTTTATAAAGAATTATAAAGATATTATTTTACATTCTACGTATTGCTTCACGCTTTTGTTTATAGCATTCGTTAACGGGGCACATCCCTCACACAAAACAGAACGACATTGAATTGAATATATCCACAGGCTTGTTTTAAAGAAACATCTTTCAACGCTCTCAAGCTTATTTTGCGACAGTATCCGTGAAGAGTATAATGATAAATCCATGAAGCACCCCCCCTATCTTTATGCTTAGTAAAAGAGTAAGCTGGCATCATCATACACTTTACCATCTCCCAATGTTGCAACAACCCTTTAAGTCCTTGGTATTTTAAAGCGTTTATACAGAGGCATGCTTTTCTGTAAGTGTTTTTACTCTCCGCAGTTCTCATCTCGCGCGTGACGCCCAAACGAAAGATTTTGATCGATTCAATATAAGAGGACTTAAAATGAGAGAGATATAGATGGATCTCATTCAGGTTGCAAAGCGATAAATTATTTTTATAAACCACAGCATTACTCTATTAAATACACGAAGAATAAAAACATGAGAAATTGAGAACTGTATTATTCAAAAGACATTGCTATGGATAGTGTTAACAGCAGTACAACTAAATTAAAGAGAATCGTGAAAATAAACAAGAATATAACTTTACAACACATAGCTGCGCAGTAGCATCAAAAGATACAGTTTCGTTGAATAATTTCATGAAGAAATTTTTTCATTCATTAAAAGCTCCATCAAATTTCGTTCTCATAATAATTCGATAATTAAAATTTAATAACGAAGCGCAGAAGACGTAAAATACGAGATTCAATTGAGGATATTACACTCTTATCCGACGTCTTTCAGATATTGGTTGAAATGCTAGCTTAGCATGAAAGGCACAATAGGGGCTACTTTCATCAGAATCTGCACCACAAAAATGAAAATCTGCTGATAATGGATCGCCAACCGGCCATCTACATGTATTTTCACTCAATTGTAGAAGATTAAGTTGACGTGATATAGGCACCACTACATTGGATTTTGTGGACATATCAACTTCTTTTACATCTTCCACTACAAATTCTGTCTTTAAAGCTGTTTCTTCAATACTTACAGATGATGTGTTTACTGGCGATACCGTGGATGTGTTGCGACGCACACGTGGAGATGATGGGCTGCTGCTTCCCACGGGAGTTTTTTGCGCACGCGTGCTTCCTTGAGCTGTCTTACCACGTCCTGGTAACTTTAATCGATGTACTTTGCCGATGACTGCATTTCTGCTGACCCCACCTAATTGAGCAGCAATTTGACTTGCACTTAACCCTTCACTCCAAAGCTTTTTAAGAAGCTCAACGCGTTCACATGTCCAACCCATACCAGCACTCCATTCCGATTACGTCACTAAGATGCTCTCCCCCGTTGCATCTTCAAATGTTTAAATAATGTTTTCATTACGCTGAATGAAAGAACTTTACACTCTAAACAAGCATAAGAAAATCATCCAGCCTGTGGACTTACAAATCAAAACACATCATCTTGCTTATTATATTGTAAATTACAATATGCACTCACTCTATGACAAGAGTCTTTACCTCTTGAAGAGTTTATTTAGAATGTTTTCCCCAACTTGCAAATCAATCATAGGTTAAACTTTCACTTTTGTTTAAGGCTTTTCCCCAAAATGCTTATTTGTAGAACCTTCATTGACTTTTTTTCAATTGGTGTAATGATCTATTCTATAGGTGTAATCACTAATCGTAATGAAATGTTGAAAGCACCGTAACGAAATGTACCATGCTGTTTTATTTGTAGTGTTGCTTTGTATATATATTGAAAAGGTTAAAATATAAAGGGAATTATGATGGATGCTGTCTCTATACAACCACTTTATGAATGCTTCGCACGACGAAATTTGCATTTTGAACAGGGGCATGGTGTATGGCTTATTTCCGATAAAGGAGAACATTATCTTGATTTCACATCTGGCATTGCTGTTAATGCATTAGGGTATTCACATCCAAAATTGGTTGATACGCTCAAAATACAAGCTGAAAAACTTTGGCATGTTTCTAATATTTTTCAATCTCCTGAACAAGCATCTCTTGCCACGCGGCTTTGTGCAAATAGTTTTGCGGATAAGGTTTTTTTCTGCAATTCAGGTACTGAAGCATTGGAGTGCGCATTCAAAACGGCACGTCATTATTACTATGCTGCTGGTCATTCAGAACGCATTGAAATAATTACTTTTGAAGGGGCATTTCATGGACGTACACTTGCAGCACTTGCTGCGACTGGGCATGAAAAATATCTTGAAGGCTTTGGACCTAAAGCTGGTGGATTTATTCAAGTACCTTTTTGTGATGAAATCGCTTTGTGTAATGCTATTAATAAAAATACCGCCGCTATTCTTATTGAACCTATTCAAGGAGAAGGAGGAATACGAACGGTCCCTCATGAATATTTAAGATTTTTGCGCAAAATATGCGATGATAATGGTCTATTATTGATTTTAGATGAAGTCCAAACGGGTATAGGACGAACAGGAAAGCTTTTTGCTTATGAATGGAGTGATGTCACACCTGATATTCTTACCCTCGCAAAAGGATTAGGAGGGGGATTTCCATTAGGCGCTTGCCTTGCAACGGATAAAGTTGCAAAAAGCATGACACTTGGGACACATGGTTCAACCTTTGGAGGAAATCTTCTTGGAATGGCTGTAGGAAATAGTGTTCTTGATATTTTGTTAGAGCCAAGTTTTCTCAACCATGTTCAGCGCATGGGGGATAAACTAAAAAGTGGACTTTTGCATATTCTCAATATCTATCCTGATATTATCCGCGCAGTTCCGGGGATGGGGCTAATGTTGGGTATTCAATGTGTTGTGTCTTCAAATCTTGTCGTTAATGCTTTAGAAAATGAACATCTCTTAAGTGTTGCTGCCAACAACAATGTTGTGCGCTTATTGCCTCCTCTTATCATTAGGGAAGAAGAAATAGATGAAAGTTTGCATCGTATTGAAAAAGCAATAGCTTATCTTTCGCAAGTAAACAAAGAAAGACAAATATCACACACATGACAAATGCTCTTCGTCATTTCACGGACTTATCCATTTTAACGCCAGCAATAGCACGCGCACTGATCGATTATGCGAAGATCCTTAAAGCATCTTTTAAAGCAGGAAAAGGTTCAAAACCTTTTATAGGTAAAACACTTGCGATGATTTTTGAAAAACCATCCACACGAACCCGTATTTCATTCGATATCAGTATGCGCCAGCTTGGCGGAGATACAATCATGCTCACGGGTTCAGAAATGCAGCTTGGTCACAGTGAAACTATAGCTGATACGGCTCGTGTTTTATCTCGTTTTGTGGATATCGTGATATTACGAACAACAAAACATCAACGTATGCTCGAATTGGCACAATATGCACAAATTCCTGTCATTAATGCCCTTACAGATGATACACATCCTTGCCAAATTCTAGCAGATATATTAACCTATGAGGAGCATCGGGGGCCTATTTCTGGTAAAATATTTGCGTGGATGGGGGATGGTAATAATGTACTCCATTCCTTAATTGAAGCTGCAGCTCTTTTTGATTTTCATTTGCGTATTGCTACTCCAAAGGGCAGTGAGCCACAGGAAAAATTTATCCATTGGGCACGTGAACGAGGAGCACATCTTACACTAACCCATAATCCCCAAAAAGCAGCTCAAGATGCTGATTGTATTATGACCGATACATGGGTCTCCATGGGACAAGAATTTCGTGCTCGCAGTCGTTCTACTTTTCAGCCTTATCAAGTCAATGAATCTCTCATGAAATTAGCAAAATCTGATGCTCTTTTTATGCATTGTCTTCCTGCTCATCGCGGTGAAGAAGTTGTTGATTCTGTGATTGATGGACCGCACTCCGTTGTTTTCGATGAGGCTGAAAATCGTCTTCATGTTCAAAAAGCAATTCTTTCTTGGTGTTTACAAGATGCGTTTTTCTCTCCACAATAGCCTCCCTACAACAAATTATATAAAAAAGGCAAAGCTATGAGTGAACAAGCTAAAGATGAAGCCTCTCCCAACAACAACTTCTTGCATGAAGATGATAGTGTTATTCCCTTTCAAGTTGAAGAACTTGATATCCGTGGACGTGCCGTACAACTTGGGGAAACTTTAAATTCTATTCTTAACAGACATCAATACCCTGAACCGGTTTCTTATCTTCTGGCAGAAGCTTTACTTTTAACGGTTCTGCTTGGAACTTCTCTAAAACTTACGGGAAAATTTATTCTACAAACCCATTCCGATGGACCGGTTAATATGTTGGTGTGCGATTTTTCGCCTCCTTCCAGTTTACGTGGATACGCTCGTTTTGATAAAGAACAGCTGAAACAAGCCATAGACAATGGTCAAACCTCTTCAGAAACGCTTTTAGGAAAAGGCACTTTAGCCTTCACAATTGATCAAGGTCCCCATATGCAACCCTATCAAGGGATAGTTGCATTAGATGGATCAAATTTACAAGAAGCTTCTCGTATTTATTTTGATCAATCAGAACAAATTCCTACCGATATCCGTCTGGCTGTTGCTATATTAATTAATCGTGACCAACAAGGAAAACCGCAGAAAAGCTGGCGAGCTGGAGGTATTTTGATCCAACTTTTACCCCAAGAATCGTCTCATCATAAAATAGATGCCCCTCATCAAAAGCGAGAAGAAACGAAAACTCATGCCCAATTGGATAACCAATGGCAGGAATCTAAAATACTCACGGAAACGATTGAAAGTTCAGAATTAACAGATCCCCAAGTCGGTAGTAAACAGCTCTTGTTCCGTCTTTTTCATGAACAAGGTGTTAGAGTTTTTAATCCTTTTTCTCTTGTCGATCAATGTTCTTGTTCACACGAAAAAATTAAAGGAATCCTAGAAGGCTTTTCTATTGATGAACGCAATAAAATGGTTAAAAATAAATATATTTCAGTCACATGTGAATTTTGCTCAAAAACATATTGTTTTACACCGCAAGAATTTTTAGAAGAAAAAACATAATCAAATATTTTTCATAAAAAATGATGATTGCAACAAAAGCCTATTTTATTTGCGTCATAAAAGTTTGCGCATAAGCTCATATGAACTTCTAGAATATTTTTTGTCTTAGAGTTTTTTAATGTATACGAGTGATTTTTCTGTTGAGATCAGTAATTACGTTATAGAGTGCTTAAAAAAGAGTTCTCTGTAAAATATATTTTCTCCTCTCGAAAAAGCTTCTTTTATACTTTTTACATCTCAAAAGTTTATTTCTTACAATGAATTCTTTTATAATGTTCATTGATAGATTGATTATGTATTCATAACTTATCTTCTCTGTTAAATGAGACTTTTTGATTGTAGTCATATTTTCTTACTCGAATTTATCTTATTAAGAGTCAAAAAAGCTCATTAGTTATAATCATAAGAGAAATTATCGATAGAATAAGAATGTATAGACTCAATATGGACTTTATAGAGTCTATTACGAACAGATAGTGTAATGGGAATAAATATAACAATGACGCTGCGAAGGAACGGGTTTGTTATTTTATAAAAAAGATGAGAATAGTGGTGAAGTCCCCTCATAACAATGTGCATTTTAGATAAAAATGCGAAGACAAAATACTATATGACTTTGAAAATAATAGTTGGTTGCTGTCACTAATCTAACGATGGTTCTACAGCAATATTGTTTTTGTCCAAGTAATCAAAAATAAAGCTCCCAAACAGATATTTCTTTACACATGTTTTTGAATCAACAATGGTAATGCTCTTGTAAAATTTTTCTAAGAAGAATGCGGGTCCGTATAAATAAAATAGCATACATAGCATGATAAAACGTTATGTTTTTACAAACCTGCATTATTTTATTTTTCTTCTGTCATAATCGCTTGTTCAATTTTTGGTAGAATTTTTTTTTGATAAATTTGCCACGTTAAGGGACCAACATGTTTGGCAATAATGATGCTCTCTTTATTCAAGAGAAAGGTTTCTGGGGGGCCATATATTCCCCAATCAATGGCTGTATATCCTGAAACATCAAAGCCAATAAATTTAAAAGGATTACCAAAACTGTTTAAAAAACGCAGGGCATTTGTTTTATTATCTTTATAATTAATACCAATCAGATCAAAACGTTTATCTTGTGCAATTTGCATAAGAATAGGATGTTCTTCGCGACAGGGCAGACACCAAGAGCCCCAAAAATTGACCAATGTGACACGTCCTTTAAACTGTTTTGAATTGAGATAACTTTCTTTATCAAGAAGAGGAAGATGAATATTGGGAGCAGGTTTTTCAGCCAATGCGTTTGCGAGAAGAGAAGAATCTTGAAGGTGTTTTTTATCCATAAAGTTGAAAAAAAACACCATGAGAAGAAGAAAAAGAACAAATGGTCCAAAAAAAACAAGTAGAACAGGCAAAGATATATTTTTTTTAAGTTTGGAGGGATGTTTTTCATTATACTTTTCTTTTTGTGACAGCTCTTTTTTGTTTAGTTGTTGGAGAATTTTTTTTTGGTATAGAGCTTTGCAAAGAATATATCCAATAAGACATAAGAGAGATATTGCAGAAAGCACATAGCTTAAAACAACAATTTGCTCGTGTTTAAGGGTGCTAAGGAAAAAATCAATTTTCTGAGATAGATTTCCTAAAAGTCCGCTGTGGATGCCATTTAGGTCGAGCATGATGAAGCGTCCTGTTGTTGTGCACGACGGGATTTTTTAATCTGAAGTATTCGGATATAATGACTATTGATTTCATTTCGCATAGCCATCAAATAAAGCACAATAAACATAAAGATAAAACAAAAGAGCATTGCTATAAGGGGCCATAACATAGCATTGTCGATTGTTGATCCTCCAGCACGTAACAATGATGCTGGTTGATGCAATGTATTCCACCAATTAACGGAAAATTTAATAACAGGGATATTAACAAATCCAACAAGTGTAAGAATTGCAGTCGCACGAGCGGCTTTTACTTGGTTGTCAAAAGCACGCCCAAGCAGGATAATGGAGAGATAGATAAAAAGCAGAATTAAAACTGATGTTAACCGTGCATCCCAGACCCACCATGTTCCCCATGTAGGTCGCCCCCAAAGCGCTCCTGTCATGAGAGCCAAGGCGGTAAAAATTGCCCCAATAGGCGCTCCACATTTAAGTGCCACGTCAGCAAGATGATATTTCCAAATCAGATTTCCTAATGCCGCTGCACTCATCGTTACATAACAGAATGTAGACAACCACGCAAAGGGAACATGAAGGTACATAATCTTAACAGTAATGCCTTGTTGATAGTCATCAGGAGAATGCATCACCAGCATAAGCCCTAAGATAAGGAAACACAATGTTATGCCGGCCAACCAAGGTAAGACGATACTGCTTATTTTCATGAAAAGGGTGAAACTTGCAGGGAGTGACCTGATTTTATATGTACGAGATAGTTCATTCATAAAATTCATAATAGGCAGAGTTTTGCTATGCGGCAATCATCTTTTATTATTCTGATAAAAGTTTAAGCGTTATTGCAGCAACAAAAGAGCTAAAGAGACTCAAAAGAAGTGAAAAAGCACTGAGAAGAGCTAGGGAAGTGAGAAAAGAGGTATTTGGGTTTATTGGGGCTGTAGCAGCCGAAACACCAAAAATCATAATTGGAATGATCCACGGCAAGATAATGATAAAAATAAGCAAAGTACTGTGCAACAATGAGGTTGCGAGTGCAGCACCTATAGCACCAATAAAAATAATAGCTGGTGTTCCGCATAAAAGGGTGAGTATTGTTGTAAAAGTTATTGTTACATCTAAATGGAGCATGAGGGCTAAAATAGGTGTGGCAAAAATAAGAGGAAGCATCGTTCCTACCCAATGGGCAAAACATTTGGTAAAGACAATTAGAGTAAAACTTTGTCTTTGTCCTGAAAGGATAAATTGGTCGAGATTACCATCATCGCGATCGATTTGGAAAAGTTTGTTCAGATTGAGAAGCCCTGCAAGAAGGGCTCCAAACCACAATATACCTGGTCCTATTTGTGCAAGAATTTTGGGGTCTGGCCCAATGGCAAAGGGGGTTATGACAACAACAGCGATAAAAAACAATAATCCTGTTAGTGAAGAGGCTTGTAGCACTAATAATAGTTTAAGATCACGCCAGAACAGTGCTTTCATTTTATTCTCTCCTAGAGAGGTAAAAATTTTTCCAGAGCGATTTTATGGTTTTCTGGAATGCCTATGGAATTATGAGTTGCAGCGATAATCATACCACCTTGATTGAGATGACGCTGGAAAATACGAGCAAGGAGTTTTTGAGCATGGTTATCAAGCCCAGATATTGGTTCATCTAAAATCCAAAGAGGACGATAGGAGAGCAAAAGGCGAGCAATAGCTACGCGTCTTTGTTGTCCAGTTGACAGAGCGTTAAAGGGTAAATGTTCAAGGTTAGAAAGACCAATATCGGCAAGAGCTTCATGCGCAAAACGTAAATGTTGACCGTAAAAATCTGCCCAAAATTGCAAATTATCAATGACAGATAAAAGAGGTTTCATAGCATTTTGAGGACCAAGATAATGACAGGCAGTTGCAACAGGGTATATTTGATCATGGTCTTTAAGTATTATATGACCTTCAGCAGCTTCAAGAAGACCGACAATGATTCGGAGTAATGTAGACTTTCCGATACCATTAGGACCGGTGATTGTCATAAGTTGCTGTGAAAATAAACAAAAAGAAAGACCTTTAAACAGAATTTCTTCGTTTCTGTAAGCGGCTAAATCTTTGCCTGATAACACCATGTGATTGCCTATTTTGTTTTTATTTTCATATTCTTTATTGTATTATAGAATAAAAAACACATTTTTTATGCAATTGTACCTAGAATAGTTCTAGAAATAGTTCTATAAAGGATACCTTACATCAATATCTGGTGTAAAATGGTTTCTGGCGCTGATTTCCGCATTTGCCTATGAGAGGGTGGAGGGGAAATGGATAGCGGAGGTAATTGCGTCTGCGCTCAAGCTGCGACCTTGACTCGTAGTTTGTGTTGTTCATTCCTGGAAATTGGGTGGTTATAGTATTGAGGGTGGACAGTCATGACTCAAATTGATAGCTTTAATTGTCGCAGAGTATTAAATGTTGGTGGCAAAGAATATATTTATTATAGTTTGATCGAAGCGGAGAAGAACGGACTTGAAGGTGTTTCTCGTTTACCGTTTTCGATGAAAGTTATTCTCGAAAATTTATTGCGATTTGAAGATGGTCGCACAGTTAAAAAAGAGGATATCCTCAATGTTGCTAAGTGGTTAAACGACAAAGGGAGTGCTGGGGCAGAAATTGCTTACCGTCCTGCGCGTGTTCTTATGCAGGATTTTACAGGTGTTCCAGCAGTTGTTGATCTTTCTGCAATGCGTGATGCTATGGTTAAACTTGGTGGTAGCGCTGAAAAAATCAATCCTCTCATTCCCGTTGATCTCATCATTGATCACTCAGTTATTGTTGATGCGTTTGGCACTTCCATGGCTTTTAAGGAAAACGTCGAGCATGAATATGAACGCAATGGTGAACGCTATCGTTTCCTTAAATGGGGGCAGCAAGCCTTTCAAAATTTTCGTGTTGTTCCTCCAGGAACAGGGATTTGTCATCAGGTTAACCTAGAATATTTAGCACAATGTGTATGGATGAAGAATGAAGAGGGGTGTGAGACGATTTATCCTGACACCTGTGTGGGAACTGATTCGCATACGACTATGGTAAATGGTTTAGGGGTTTTAGGTTGGGGTGTTGGTGGTATTGAAGCAGAAGCAGCAATGTTAGGCCAACCTGTTTCTATGTTGTTACCTGAAGTGATTGGTTTTCGTCTAACAGGTAAACTTAAGGAAGGTGTAACAGCCACCGATCTCGTATTGACGGTGACTCAAATGCTACGTCGGAAGGGTGTTGTCGGTAAATTTGTTGAGTTTTTTGGTCCTGGTTTGGAGCATATGACACTTGCTGATCGGGCAACGATTGGAAATATGGCACCTGAATATGGAGCAACGTGTGGTTTTTTCCCAATTGATAAGGAGACAGTGCGTTATCTCAATATGACAGGGCGTGATGAAAATCGGATTGCCTTAGTGGAGGCTTACACCAAAGCACAAGGGATGTGGCATGATGAAATGGTAGCTCATCCCATTTTTAGTGATACAATTGAATTAGATATGGGAACTGTTGTCTCTTCTATGGCTGGTCCTAAACGTCCTGAAGGACGTATTGCATTGGAAAACGTTGGGCAGGGTTTTGAGAAGGCATTGGTCGAAGACTATAAGAAGACTTCTGGACAAGATAAGCGTTATCAGGTCGAGGGTGAAGAATATACGCTTGGTCACGGTGATGTGGTGATCGCTGCGATTACGTCGTGTACGAATACATCGAATCCAAGTGTTCTTATTGCAGCGGGTCTTTTGGCACGAAATGCTGTGGCAAAGGGGCTCAAGAGTAAACCATGGGTAAAAACTTCTCTTGCACCTGGTTCACAAGTCGTTGAAGCTTACCTTCAAAATTCGGGTCTGCAAAAAGATTTAGATGCACTGGGATTTAACTTAGTAGGATTTGGGTGCACAACATGTATTGGGAATTCTGGTCCTTTGCATCCAGCTATTTCCAAAACGATTAATGACAATGGTATAATTGCATCTGCGGTTCTTTCAGGAAATCGTAATTTTGAAGGGCGTGTTTCCCCTGATGTGCAAGCGAATTATTTAGCTTCACCACCGTTAGTTGTTGTACATGCGCTCATCGGGACGGTGTGTAAGGATTTAACCAAGGAGCCTCTTGGTGAAGATTCAAATGGCCACCCCATTTATTTGAGAGATATTTGGCCAACTTCTCAAGAAATACAGGAGTTTATCGAAAAAAATGTCACGCGTAAGGTTTTTGCCGAAAAGTATGCAGATGTTTTTAAGGGAGATGAAAATTGGCAAAAAGTTCAGATTCCTACGGGTTCTACCTATTCTTGGGATGAGCGATCCACCTATGTACGCAATCCACCTTATTTCGATGATATGCAGAAAACACCTGATATCTTACCAGATATTAGAGATGCACGGATTTTAGGTTTATTTGGTGATAAAATCACGACGGATCATATTTCTCCTGCTGGTTCTATTAAAGCAGCTTCTCCTGCCGGAAAATATTTAATGGATCATGGTGTTAAAGTAGCTGATTTTAACCAGTATGGAACGCGTCGTGGGAATCATGAAGTTATGGTGCGTGGGACCTTTGCCAATATTCGCATTCGTAATTTTATGTTAGGGGAAAATGGTCGAGAAGGAGGTTATACGGTTCATTATCCGTCAGCGGTAGAACAAACCATTTACGATGCAGCAATGGCGTATAAACAAGAAGGTATTCCGCTCGTTGTTTTTGCAGGTGTTGAATATGGTAATGGATCATCACGCGATTGGGCTGCCAAGGGGACCAATCTTCTTGGTGTCAAAGCGGTGATTGTGCAATCTTTTGAAAGGATACATCGCTCTAATCTTGTTGGTATGGGCATTGTCCCTTTTGTCTTTGAGGAGGGGCTAAGTTGGAAATCTTTAGGCTTAAAGGGAGATGAAAAGGTGACAATTGAAGGGATTCATAACTTGAAACCTCGTCAAAAGACTGTAGCGAAAATTACTTTTTCTGATGGTACGGTAAAAACCGTTCCATTATTATGCCGTGTTGATACTGAAGATGAGCTAGATTATTTGCATCATGGTGGAATTTTGCAATATGTCTTGCGTAAGTTAGCTGTTTAGATTCTTTTGTTTGTTAAGGAATATCTATTATTAGGCTATAAAGTTGCGGATCAAAGAGTTTAGCTTCGTTTTTTTATGACTATCTTTGAAAATCTAATTGACGTTAGCTTTGGGATTGCGTTATAAACCACACAAGTTATAGGCAGCTTTATAGTTTTGCTTGGGTTGGATTTATTTATATTGGTAGAGTTGTTATTGAGACTCATTTTACCAAGGTGTTGAAAGAGAGATTATATTTATGGCGAATACACCTTCTGCTCGAAAAGCGGTGCGCAAGGTTGCGGCGCGCACACAGGTTAATAAGGCCCGCCGTTCACGCGTTCGTACTTTTATACGTAAGTTTGATGATGCTTTGGCGGGTGGCGATAAGGCATCTGCGGAGATTGCATTTAAGAATTTTGAGCCTGAAATTATGCGTGCAGTTTCTAAAGGGGTTTTTCATAAAAATGCTGCTGCGAGGAAAGTATCGCGTTTAGCTAAACGGTTGAAGGCTCTCAGCGTTTAAACTTTTTCTCCTTTAATTGAGAAAAAAGCCAGTATCCATGAGGATGCTGGCTTTTTGTTTATTTTCAAAAAGTTTCTATTGAAAATAAGAATCGATAATGATTCTCCACTTGAAAAAGGAGAGAAAGTTTATAGAGGGGGGTATGGTTATCCACAAGCTTTGTGGATTTTTACAGAGTCTTTTTTGTCAAGCATTTTATTTTTTTTTTTAAATCTGAAGAGATTCTTTAATTATTGGTAAATTTAGAGAAAAAAAATGAATTGAATCAATATTTTTTTCAGTCCTCATTAATATAAGCATTTTTTTGGGGTTTTTTGATTTTATTTTGACCTCTTGCATTTTACCTCTGCTGTTTTGTATGGTTCTTATGAAGACTAAAAAGCATGAAGGGGTCACATCAGCGTATTATTCTGTACTTTGTTGAATACAAGATGTTTTGATTTAGGCTTTTCTAAACTTTTGTGTTGGAGAGGTTTTCTGACGGTTTTTTAGTTTTCTTAATGGATATGTTTACCATTTTAGAAGGGTGGGTCATATCATGAGTGCAAGTAAATCTTATTGGTCATCTTTGTTAGTGGGGTTGTGATGAGGCTATCCTAGGGGAGGGTGAGTAATCTTATTTGGGGTAGGGCGTTTTGCCTTCGCTAGATTTATTTTAGCTGTTTGGCAGGACAAAATTTTATTTTTATCAGGATGGAAGATGGTGGATAAATTGAACTCTAAAGCTAGTTCCTTTAAAAGGGTTTCGGTAAATATCCTGTCGGCAGAGAACATAATAAAGAATAGGATGACGGAGAGTGATGAGAATGTTTGTAGAAGTGCTCCTATAGGGCATTCTATTGTTTCAGAGGAGGAAAGTGCAGCGGCTTTTATACGTGTTATGGCGCAATTAAAGGTACAGGTTGGTGTTGAGGCTTATACCAGTTGGTTTGGGCGCGTGAAGCTTGCTGAATATAGTCATACTCTTGTAAAGCTTTCTGTTCCTACTGCTTTTTTACGTTCATGGATTAATAATCACTATGGTTCTCTTTTGACTCATTTATGGAAACAAGAGAATTCAGCAATTCTTCGTGTTGAAGTTATTGTTCGCGGTATGGAACGCGTTTCAAGAGATGTCGTTTGTAAAAGAAGTGTTCCTTCTGTTGTACTAGAGGAGCAGGCGACTTCATCTTTTGTTGAAAGTTGCGCAGAGCATTCAGTTAAGAGTTCTCAAACGGGAGTTTTTGGATCTCCACTTGATTCTCGTTATACTTTTGAAAGTTTTGTTGAGGGGGCTTCTAATCGTGTTGCTTTAGCTGCTGCGCGTTCTATTGCGGAGGGGCATAAAAGTGCTTTACGTTTTAATCCTCTTTTTATTCACGCATCTGTTGGCTTAGGAAAAACACATTTGCTTCAAGCGATTGCTGCTTCTGCATTGAAGCGTTTAACGTCTGCGCGCGTTATTTATTTAACTGCTGAATATTTTATGTGGCGTTTTGCAACAGCTATTCGTGATAATGATGCTCTTTCTTTTAAAGAACAGCTTCGTGATATCGACCTTTTAATTATTGATGATATGCAGTTTTTACAGGGTAAGTCGATACAACACGAGTTTTGCCATTTGCTTAATATGTTGCTTGATAGTGCAAAACAGGTTGTTGTCGCTGCAGATCGTCCACCAGCAGAATTAGAATCGCTTGATCTTCGCGTTCGCTCTCGTCTTCAGGGAGGGGTGGCCCTTGAAATTGAAGCACCAGATTATGAAATGCGTTTGCAAATGTTGCGCCAGCGGTTGAAGGTGGCACAACAAGATGATGGAATGGTATCAATTTCTGATGATATCTTGGAATATATTGCGAAAACGGTTTTAGGGTCGGGGCGTGATATTGAAGGTGCATTTAATCAGCTCTTGTTTCGTCAATCTTTTGAGTCTGATTTATCTTTAGAGCGGATTGATGAGTTATTAGGTCACTTGACACGTCCTGGTGAACCTAAGCGTATTCGGATTGAAGAAATTCAGCGTACGGTAGCACGCCATTATAATGTTTCTAAACAGGACTTGTTATCTAATCGTCGAACACGTACGGTTGTGAAGCCACGGCAAGTTGCAATGTATTTAGCAAAAGTATTGACTCCTCGCTCGTTGCCAGAAATTGGGCGCCGTTTTGGTGGGCGTGATCATACAACAGTTTTACACGCTGTGCGTAAAATTGAAGATTTGGTTTGTGGTGATCAGACCTTGGCTAAGGAACTTGAATTGCTTAAGCGGTTGATTGGAGAACAGGCTGTATAGTGTTTATCGTTTCTTTCCTTGGAGAGACTTTAAAGAATTTAATGAAAAGATTTATTTTTTCTTATGCAGGAGTGACTTGCCATTTTAAGAGAGGTTTAATAAACTCTAGCAGGCGATTCTTAAAGAGGGTCTATTCTTTAAGTCTAAAGAATTCTTATAGTTTTTAGTAAATCATACGGGGCTTTTATGCGTATTACAGTTGATCGCAGTCAATTTCTCAAGTCTCTTGGTCGGGTTCACCGTGTGGTAGAGCGCCGTAATACTGTTCCTATTTTATCGAATGTGTTGATTGATGCAGAAAATGGCCGTGTACAGTTAAAAGCAACAGACCTTGATTTAGAGGTTATGGAATCTTTTGCAGTTAATGTTAAACAAGCTGGAGCAACAACTGTTCCAGCACATTTGCTTTATGATATCATTCGAAAACTTCCTGATAGCAATGAAGTTGTATTATCCGTCGATGAGAATCAAGCAGGTACAATGTCTGTGGTTTCGGGTTGTGCACATTTTCAGCTTCAATGTCTTCCGAAGTCAGACTTTCCAGAGTCGCTTCCTGGGCAGTTTGGTTATCGTTTTTCTTTATCGGCATCAGGCTTAAAACATTTACTTGATTGTACACAATTTGCTATTTCTACTGAAGAAACCCGTTATTATCTTAATGGTATTTATTTCCATATTATTAATGATGATGTTTTGAAATTGCGTTTGGTTGCAACTGATGGTCATCGTTTGGCACAAGTTGAGATGGAAGCTCCTTCGGGAGTTGAGGGAATGCCTGGTGTTATTGTTCCCCGTAAAGCTGTAGGAGAATTGCAAAAACTTCTTTCAGAAGAAAATGATAGTGATGTGTGTATAGAGCTTTCAGAGACAAAAATTCGTTTTTCTATAGGCTCTGTGATTTTTACATCAAAATTAATTGATGGAACATTTCCAGATTATCAACGTGTTATCCCTCTTGGAAATGATAAAGAATTAATTGTTAATAGGCAGGACTTTTCTTCTGCCGTTGATCGTGTTTCAACGATTTCAAGTGATCGGGGGCGTGCAGTTAAATTAACGATTGAGCATGGACAGTTAAGGCTTGTTGTTAATAGCCCAGATTCGGGCAGTGCAGAAGATCAATTATCAGTAACTTATGCATCTGAACCGCTTGAGATAGGGTTTAATTCACGTTATCTTTTGGATATTGCTGGGCAGCTTTCAAGCGATGAGATGGTTTTTATGTTGGCTGAGGCTGGAGCACCCGCTCTGATTCGTGATAATGATGATGTGGATGTGCTCTATGTACTGATGCCTATTCGCGTTTAGGGGCGGTTGTTTTGCAATGTATGGCCAGTCATGTGCACAAAGTGGCAGTGAGGCAGCTGAAGCTTTTACGTTATCGCAATTATTCTTTTTTCAATATTCATTTTTCTGGTCAGCATGTGGTTTTTACTGGCCATAATGGTGCTGGTAAGACGAATCTTTTAGAGGCGTTATCTTTTCTTTCTCCTGGCCGTGGTTTGCGGCGCGCTGTTTATTCTGACGTTAGCTTTGTAGATGGTGGTGGAGGATTTGTTGTATTTGCGCGTCTTGAATGCGCTCTTTATGGTGAAGTAAAGATTGGTACAGCTTTCGAGGTTAGCGATAACAGTCGAAAGGTCCATATTAATGGTGTGAATGAGTCGAGTGATTGCCTAACAGATTATTGTCATATTAGTGTCCTAACACCGTCTATGGATGGTCTTTTTACAGGTCCTTCACTTGAGCGCCGTAGTTTTTTGGATCGTATGGTTTTGGCGATTGATCCCTTGCATAGGCGCCGCATAGCCGATTATGATAGAGCTATGCGCGCACGTAATCGTTTGTTTTTAGATGGAAATGAAGATTGTGCTTGGTTTGATGCTTTAGAAAAGCAGATGGCAGAACTGGCGACAGCTATTTCTGCGGCGCGTGTTGATGTTATTCGTCTTTTAAATGACATGTTTACGCAAATGCCATCACAGATACCTTTTCCACGAGCTTTTTTGCAAATTGATGGTTTTTTGGAAACAGCTCTTAGTGAAATATCAGCAACTGAAGTTGAAGAACAATTTTGTGATCGATTACGGCATAATCGCGCAATGGATCGTGCTGCTGGTCGGACGTTAGAAGGACCACATCGTGCAGATTTGCAGGTTTTTTATGCTGATAAAAATAGAGCAGCAACATCTTGTTCAACAGGTGAACAAAAAGCGCTGCTGACAGGTTTAGTTTTGTGTCATGCACGTCTAACAGGTATGATATCGGAAAGATCTCCCATTCTTCTTCTTGATGAAATGGCTGCCCATCTTGATTCGCATCGACGTGCTGCTCTATTTGATATTCTTGATGATTTAGCTGTACAAACATTTATGACAGGAACAGATCGTCTTTTATTCGATGACTTAAAAGGACGCGCAGAATTCTTTGAGATTAGGGATGGAGCTTTATTGCCGTAAAAACATGCTAAATATTTTTTTAATAAGTGATAGGTCTGAAAGAAAAGGCTTGCTATGTCAGAGATAATAACAATTTTAAATGGTCCTAATTTAAATTTTCTAGGTCAACGTGAGCCAGAAATTTATGGAACTGAAACTCTAGAAGATATTGAAAAAAGATGCAGAGAATGGGCAAAAAAAAATGATATTATAATAAATTTTTATCAAAGTAACTGTGAAGGGCAATTAGTAGCATGGATACAAGAAGCAATAGAGGCAAGTTCTGGATTGATCATTAATCCAGCGGCTTACAGTCATACATCTGTTGCACTTCTTGATGCCCTAAAAATGTTTTCAGGGCCGAAAGTAGAAGTTCATTTATCTCATATTTATCAGCGTGAAGCTTTTCGTCACCATTCTTATACATCTGCAGGTGTAGACGCTGTCATAACTGGGTGTGGAGGTGATGGATATTGGTTTGCACTTGAGTATATTGCAAAACAATTAAGCAAAACAATTAAATTGTGATAGATAAAGAGTAGGCGTTTAATAAGAGTAATATAGGCATTGAATTCTCTTGATAATTATTTTCAAATCTGTACAATGTGAGGTATATATTTATGACAATTTTTAGTGCGTATGACGGGGGTAAATAAAGGTGAAAAGCTTTGTTAGACAATTAGAAATGCTTGTGATTTTAGGGGGAGCACTGCTTTTGTCTGGTTGTAAAATTGATGTTATACAGCCATCAGGTTATGTTGCACGTCAACAGCTCATTTTGATCGTTGTTTGTGTGGTGGTGATGCTTTGTATTGTCATCCCAGTTATGGTGAGTGTGGTATTTTTAGCTATAAAATATCGTGCATCGAATATGAAAGCCGACTATTCTCCTGATTGGGCGCATTCAAATAAAATTGAAGCATTGATGTGGGGTATTCCAGTTGTAATTGTAATGGTTTTAGGTTCATTAACAGCTTATTATACCTATAAGCTTGAACCTACAAATCCTCTTCCAGTGGAAGTTGTGGGTGAAGGAAAGCCATTACAGATTGATGCTGTTGCTCTTGATTGGAAATGGCTTTTTATTTATCCTGAATATGGTGTTGCATCGATTAATGAGATTTATGCGCCTGAAGGACGTCAAGTTTTATTGCAATTAACGTCAGAGAATTCTGTCAATGCTTTTTGGGTTCCCAAATTGGGTACAGTTCTTTACGCTATGCCGCAGATGAATGCTAAGTTGCATTTGGTCGCTGAAGAGCAAGGAGTATTCAAAGGAGCCTCAGCAAATTACAGTGGTGATGGTTTTTCGAGTATGCGGTTTAAGTGGCATTCTGTGTCTTTGCAGGATTTTGAGGATTGGATTGTAAAAGCTCGGGCTAATGGTCGAGTACTTGATCGTGCATCTTATCGTCAACTTTCTATTGCGCCTCGTATGGGTGATATTGCTGCGAAGGAAAAAGATGCTGAAGTTCGTTATTTTGCACCTGTTGAGAAGCGGCTTTACTATCGTGTTGTTAATCGATGTGTCGATGAAAAGACGGTATGTAATGAAGATTTAATGAAACGTGCTGCTGCTCAGACGCTGTGGGGTGCACTATGTTCAGTATTTGATCCTGATGTTATTTAACAGAGTCAATAAAGTAAAGAGCCCTTTTAACAAAGGTTTCTTTTAAACTTGAATTTCATTTGAAATGGGTTGAGAAATGTTTGGAAGACTTACAGATCCTACGGCAGGTGCTTTTCATGCGCTTGCACATGAACCGATCGTTTTGTATACATGTATTGCGATTGTTTTGGTTGGTTTAATTGCTGTTATTGCTTTAACAGCACTTGGGTGGTGGGGAATTCTATGGCGAAATTGGATTACAACGGTTGATCATAAACGCATAGGTATTATGTACATCGTTCTTGGAATTATTATGCTTGTTCGCGGTTTTGCGGACGCACTTATGATGCGAACGCATCAAGCTTTAGCTCTTGGGAGTGAAACAGCTGGTTATTTGCCCCCTGAGCATTTTGATCAAATTTTTTCGGCGCATGGTACGATCATGATTTTTTTCATGGCCACGCCTATTTTATTTGGTCTTTTTAATTATCTTATACCGCTTCAAATTGGTGCGCGTGATGTTGCTTTTCCCTTTGCAAATAATCTAGGTTTTTGGATTACGGCTGCGGGGGCAATATTAATTAACATATCCCTAGGTGTTGGTAATTTTGGTCGTGGTGGTTGGCTGATGTACCCACCTTTTACAGAATTGCAAACGAGTCCAGATACAGGGGTAGATTATTATTTATGGTCACTTCAGCTTTCTGGTATTGCAACAACAATGGGATCAGTAAATTTTATTGCAACGATGATTAAAATGCGTGCTCCTGGAATGACAATGATGAGAATGCCTATTTTCTGTTGGAGTGCTTTTGTCAGCAATGTTCTTATTTTAGTTATTTACCCTGTCTTGGCTGTAGCATTTGCACTCTTGGCATGCGATCGTTATTTGGGCATGAATTTCTTTTCTAATGTTGGTGGCGGAAATCCGATGGTATGGATTAACTATGTTTGGGTTTTTGGTCATCCTGAGGTTTATGTTTTGGTTGTTCCTGCTTTTGGAATTGTTTCTGAAGTTGTGTCAACTTTTTCTTCAAAGCGCCTCTTTGGTTATACTTCGATGGTATGGGCCATGTTGGTTATTTTGATTCTTTCGCTTCTTGTTTGGGGACATCATTTTTTCACAATGGGTGGCGGTGAAGCTGTAAATACTTTCTTTGGTATTGCGACAATGATCATCGCAGTTCCAACAGGTGTAAAAGTCTTTAATTGGTTGCTTACGATGTATAAAGGTCGAATTCGCTTTGAGCCTCCAATGCTTTGGTGCATGGGCATGATCTTTACATTTGTTGGTGGTGGATTAACCGGTGTTTTATTATCTATTGTCCCTGCTGATTGGCAGTTTCATAATTCGCTCTTTTTGATAGCACATTTCCATCATACAATTATTGGAGGTGTGGTTTTTGCGTACTTAGCGGGGATTGCATTTTGGTTTCCAAAAGTTTTTGGTTATAAACCAAATCGCATACTAGGTATTGCATCTTTTTGGTGTTGGTTTATTGGTTTTTACCTTGCCTTTTTCCCCGTTTATGCGCTTGGTTTAATGGGGGCGACGCGTCGTCTTCAGCATTACATGGAACCTAGTTGGCAGCCGATGTTTATTATTGCTGCATTAGGTGCTTGTATTATCTTACTTGGTATTCTTTGTTTTGTGTTACAGGTTGTTTTGGCGATTTGGTACGGTATTAAGCATAAAGGTCACTTACCGGTAACATTAAATGATTCTTGGGGTGATGCACGTACACTTGAATGGTTTACCTCTTCACCGCCTCCTTCCTATAATTTTGCCCTCCTTCCAAAGATACAGTCTGATGACGCTTATTGGAATATGAAGAAAAGTGGTTATCAACGGCCGACAAGTGGATTTACAAAAATTCATATGCCATCAAATACATCTGCTGGAATTATTGCAGGATTCTTCTCATTAGTTGTTGGTTTTGCACTTGTTTGGCATATTTGGTGGCTTGTTGCGGTTGGATTGGTTGGTTTTATTGCAACGCTTGTGTGTCATTCATTAACAGGTGATCATCATGGTTACTATATTCCAGCTGAAGAAGTGCAAAAAACTGAAGATGCCTTTACGGCTGTTCTTAAAGAACAAGGAGTGACAGTATGAGTGCTGTAACAATGAATAACGCGAGTACTATAGATGAACTTCACCACGATAGTAGCTCGGTAATGACGTTTGGTTTTTGGGTCTATATTCTTTCAGACTTAATCCTGTTTTCGACATTGTTTTCAAGTTTTGCTGTATTTTCTGCTTCTTATGGCGGTGGTAAAGCGGGTAATGAGTTTATAGATTTAAAGTTTGTTTTGGTTGAGACTGCTTTCTTGTTGTTTTCATCCGTCACTTATGGCTTTGCAATGGTACAAGCACATAAAAATAACATCAGTGGTGTGCGTTTATGGATGGCTATTACCTTTGTATTGGGGTGTTGCTTCATTGGTATGGAACTTTACGAATTTCATGAACTTTTGAGTGAGGTTTTTTATTACGATCCAAATGCTTATGCGGGTATTGATCCTGCAACAGGTTTACAGCTTTTTGGACGGGAAATTCTCTCTGCTTATTGGTCAGCATTTTTTGCTTTGGTTGGCACCCATGGACTTCATGTAAGTGTTGGTCTTCTTTGGATGGTTGTGATGTTTTTTCATCTTCGTCGTAATGGTTTGGATCAGAACAATAAAACACGTTTAGCATGCCTTTCCATTTTTTGGCATTTACTTGATATTGTATGGATTGGTGTTTTCACCATGGTTTATCTATTAGGAGCGTTGTGATGAGCGTGCAAAATGAAACACATGGTCCCAGTACTGGTTCCTATTTGGTTGGTTTTATTCTGGCTGTATTTTTCACTTTGGGTTCTTTTGTTCCTGTGATGTATGGAATGATGGAAAGTTGGGCAGTTAGTACAAAGGTTGCGTATCTTATTGGGATGGCGATTATTCAGATTATAGTACAAATTGTTTTCTTTTTGCACTTGAATTCTGGTCCAGACGCCAAGTGGAATTTAAGCGCGTTATGGTTTGCTGCTATTTGCGTTTTTGTTATTATTGGGGGAACTTGGTGGGCTATTTCTCATTTAAATTATAATATGATGGGTGGTTCAGGACGTGTTATTGAACCGGAAATATCAAGTAGAGATGATTCTTCAGTGTCTGAGCAGTTATCAAGCAAAGATATATCCGTAAGAAAACAGCCAGAAAAGATACAGGGTTCAGAAATGCCCATTGGGCAGGATCTAAGTACGCAAACTCCTGTAGATCAAGAAGCTAGTTCAGAAATGCCCATGGGGCAGGGTCTAAGTACGCAAACTCCTGTAGATCAAGCACCTGGTTCAGAAGTACCCATGGGGCAGGATCTAAGTACACAAACTCCTGTAGATCAAGCACCTGGTTCAGAAATACCCATGGGGCAGGGTCTAAGTACGCAAACTCCTGTAGATCAAGCACCTGGTTCAGAAATACCCATGGGGCAAGGTCTAAGTACACAAACTCCTGTAGATCAAGCGCCTGGTTCAGAAATACCCATGGGGCAAGGTCTAAGTACGCAAACTCCTGTAGATCAAGCGCCTGGTTCAGAAATACCCATGGATCAAGATCCAAATACACAGTTTCCTGTGGAGTAGTTGTTAGAAATATCTATGGAGCTGATGCGGCATGTATCAGCTCGTAGAAGAAATTCGTAGGATATAAAGAAGGGAAGAAATACAAGATATCAGTGGATATGAGTATCATTATTTTGAATATACTTTTAATTTAAAAGAGAAAGTCCGTGGGGTATTTAGTCAAGCTTTAATTTTTGAGACAAATAGCTATTTGTAGAATATACAAAAAGTGATGTTTGTAAAATTTACTACAAAGAAAGAGAATGTGAGAAACAAGTTTTTATGTTGTGTGAGATAAAAAAACACGAAGCAGTAATGTTTTTAGATTTACAGAATTTATATTAAAGATAGCATTAAAGTTATTTGTAATAATAATATGCAATTGAAATCAAAAATTTAGAGAATAATCAGAAAACTTAATGAAAACCGTTGCAATGACAGTTATTGGTGCTGGTTCTTTTGGTACTGCATTAGCGATAGCTCTTGCCCGTAATGGTCATAATGTTTTACTTTGGGGATATAGTCCTCAACATATCAAAGAATTACAGGAACAACGTTGTAATCAAGTATATTTACCCGATATTCGATTTCCTGACAATTTATTACTTGAAGCTTCGCTTGAAACTGCAATAACGGCGAGTCACAATATATTAATCGCAGTTCCAAGCCATGTATTTCATCAAGTTTTGTGTAATATTCAGCCTTATTTAGATCAGTATTCACGTGTTATTTGGGCTACAAAAGGTTTAGAACATGGTACTGGACGTTTTTTACAAGAGGTTGCTCGTGAGATTTTAGGTGAAAAAATTCCTTTAGCTGTTTTTTCTGGACCAACTTTTGCTCAAGAACTAGCTATTGGTTGGCCTACTGCAATGACGATAGCAGCTTCTGATGTTGAGTTTGGTAAAGAATTGCAGCAACTTTTTTATTGTGACAAAAGTTTTAGAGTTTATAAAAGTTCAGATATGATTGGTGTTCAATTAGGGGGAGCAGTCAAAAATGTTATTGCTATTGGTGCAGGAATATCAGATGGCATAGGTTTTGGGGCAAATGCACGAATAGCTCTTATCACACGAGGACTAGCTGAAATCAGTCGTTTAGGGGGGGCTATGGGTGCTGAGCTTTCCACATTTATGGGAATGACAGGCTTAGGTGATCTGGTTTTGACATGTACTGATAATCAGTCACGTAATCGTCGTTTTGGAATACTTCTTGGTAAAGGAATAGATATAAAAGAAGCGGAAAAACAAATTGGTCAGGTTGTGGAAGGATACTTAAATACCAAGGAAGTACATACGTTGGCGCAGCGTATTGGGGTAGAAATGCCCATTGTAGAACAAATTTATCAAATTCTCTATTGTGGTAAAAACATAACTGAAGCGGCAAATACATTACTAAGCCGCACCCTCAAGGACGAAATACAATGATATCCTGTTTTTTAATAATTCAAATCGTAAAAAATAGAAACATGCTATGATAGACATATAAAATAGATTTTATTGATGGTTGTATAAGGTAGTCATATTCCAGCAAATTATAGATTCATATCATTCGATTCTTTATGAAACATGGCTGAAATATGAAAGTTTTTGCTTTTATCTAAGAGCTATCTCTTTGAAGATAAATTATCGTTTCCACTTACACATGTTTATGTAATGTAATGAACAAGATATTTCTATTGTCTCTTAAATTCATCTCACAATGATATTTGCAAACAGAATAATACAAGACTCATTAGGTAGAAGCATCTTATTTATGTAACGTATAAGTTAAGAATATCGGGGCAGGGATATTATGTATCTCTGTTTTTGTAATTCTTTAAAACAAGAAGACAATCTGTTTTGGGAAGAAGATGAAATTTTAAAGCTGAAAATCAGTTCCCATTTCTACAATCATTTTTAAATTCAGTTTTACGCTATCTAAAGCAATATCTTTTAAATAATGGAGATTATCTCACACCTTTATTTTTCTCATTTTTTAATGAAAGCATTTCTCTGATGTGTCAGGTAAAATAGAACGCCCAAAAAAACACGATAGCTGTTGTATATTCACGCGCTTGTTTTAAAGAGACCTCTCTTAAAACTTCCAAGTCCACTTCGCGACGGTAACCGTGAATAGTGTAACGATAAAGCTATTGTGCACATCCCCATCTTTACGTTTATGAAGGAGGAAGCCGAGCATCATTACACCCCCCAATGTTGAGACAGCTCTAAGCACTTGAAGCTGTTCAGTAGAAATATTTAAGTCTTTTATTTTCTCACATGTCAATTCTGTTTTTTATATGCAAGAAATGATTTTTGGAATTATAACTTTGAAAGTCTAAGATTGAAAAAAATATTATTGTACTTGTTTGTGGCTGTCATTTACACTGAAAAATAATGTGATTATAAAGATAAAAAATTGATTTATATAAATAATTCATTTTATTTTTGTATTGAGTTAATTAAAAATATGTGTTTGCTTGTCACAAGCGGGTTAGTATGTGGATAAAAATTATTAAAGATACTTCTAATGAATCATCTCAAGTGTCAAGGGTTGTTTCAATATTAGAACATGGCAAGTAAAATGACGGTGTCGGTTTGTCATCTGTATAAACATTAAAATGGTGGTAAAAAAAGGATTTTATGTACTTCACAGGGATTTTTTATACGTTCTACAGGTACCATTGTGAAATGGAATGGCGTGCATTGAGAGATATCTTTAAAAAATGCATGAAGGAGAAACAGCTATAGTGTTTTTGGGTGTTCTATTTTACCTGACACATCAGAGAAATGCTTTCATTAAAGAACAAGAAAAATAAAGGTGTGAGGTAAAGCGTAACCTCCATTATTAAAAAAACATTGATGTACATGCTTTTAAAATCGTAAAGCCTCATTAAAGAATAATAGTAAGATTAATGATTGATTTCTTTACGCCTTCATATTCGTCCTAAATTAGATTGTATTTGCGTTTCAAGAATAAATCAAACGGTAGGAATATTTTTTTCAATTTGCTACACAAAAGCTGAAACTAAGGATTTTAATAATTCTCTAATCTCTGTTTCAAACTACGGTAGCATGAGGGCTGGATATTGATTTATAAGCAACGACAAAAGCGTATGCTTTAGTAAGGTAAATAACGTCATAAAATACACACTTTATCAACCATGGATTGAAGAAATACTCCGGCTTTTTATAAAATATTTTGCGAAACAAGGCATCGTACATCTGGTTTTGTATTGACTTATTCTTACAAACATTTGCACATATGCCTTACGTCATATTATTATAAGTCAATACACTATTATATAGCTGAGAAAGTACTCAATACCCGATTAAAGCACTATGTACATGATTTATTTTCTTTTTTAGTGCAATGAAATAAATTTTATTCTTCTTGGGAATCGTCACTTTTTTTCAGTTCTTCAAGTATTGGCATAGACATGATGTTATAGCCTGAATCAACATAATGGATTTCACCTGTAACACCTGATGATAAGTCAGAGAGTAGATAAAGAGCAGATTTTCCAATTTCATGAATATTTACGGTACGCCGTAATGGGGCATTACGGCGTTGATGTGAAAATATTGCCCGCGCAGCTGCAATACCATTACCTGCTAAAGTTCTAACAGGACCAGCGGAAATCGCATTGACACGGATATTTTGAGGACCAAAGTCCGCTGCTAAATAACGTACCATAGCTTCTAAAGCTGCTTTAGCAACACCCATGATGTTATAATTAGGCACAACTTGCTGTGAAGCACCGTAGGTAAGAGTTAAAAGTGTTCCTCCATTGGGCATAAGCTTACCCGCGCGCTGGGCAATTTCAGTAAAGGAATAAGCTGAAATAACCATCGTGCGTTGAAAGTTTTCACGTGTTGTAACATCAACGTAACGTCCTTTTAGCTGAGTTTTATCTGAAAAACCAATGGCATGGACAATAAAATCAATTGTTTTCCATTCTTTTTCAAGTTGCTCAAAGACGTAATCAATATTTTCACTTTTTTCAACGTCACACTCTAGCACTAATTTGCACCCAAGTTTATCTGCTAGGGGATGAACACGTTTTCCAAAAGCATTTCCTTGATAAGTCAACGCTAATTCCGCTCCTGCTTGTGCGAGCTGACAGGCAATGCCCCAAGCAATTGAATGGTCATTCGCAATTCCCATAATAAGGCCGCGTTTGCCCTCCATCAAACCTTTCATATTATTCTCCGTAAGACCGTACTTTTTTCAATTACTAAGAGCTTTTGTTTATACATAACGTTGGAAAACAAGCGTTGCATTGGTACCGCCAAAGCCAAAAGTATTCGACAATACGGTATTCAGTTGTTGATGATCACGTCGTTCACGAACGATTGGCATATCAGCAAAAGCTGGATCAAGTTCTTCAATATGGGCACTTTCACAAATAAAATTATGATTCATCATTAACAATGTATAGATTGCTTCGTGAACACCTGCTGCTCCCAAGGAATGTCCTGTTAGAGACTTGGTAGCAGAAATGGGGGGACATTGATCACCTGCTCCAAAGACACGACGGATAGCTTCTATCTCAGGAGGATCACCAACAGGAGTTGCTGTCGCATGGGGATTGATATAATCAATTTTATTATTGACTGTTGCAAGAGCCATGCGCATGCACCGCTCCGCTCCCTCTCCTGATGGGGCAACCATATCATGTCCATCGGATGTCGCACCGTATCCAACGATTTCTCCGTAGATTTTTGCACCACGTGCTTTAGCAAGTTCTAAATCTTCAAGGACTAAAACGCCAGCCCCTCCAGCAATGACAAAACCATCACGATTAACATCATAAGCACGTGAAGCTTTGTGAGGAATGTCATTATATCTGCTGGACATAGCGCCCATGGCATCGAATAAAACAGATAGTGTCCAATCCAAATCTTCGCAGCCACCGGCAAAGATGCGCTTTTGTTTACCATATTGAATCATTTCGTAAGCATTACCAATACAATGATTGGAGGTAGCACAAGCTGAAGAGATTGAATAATTGATTCCCTTTATTTTAAAGAAAGTTGCTAATGTTGCAGATGCTGTAGAACTCATCGCTTTAGGGACAACAAAAGGTCCAACACGTTTTGGGCCTTTTTGGCGTGTAATGTCAGCAGCTTCTACGATTGAATGTGTTGAAGCACCTCCAGAACCCATAATAATACCCGTGTGTTCGTTCGATACTTCATGCGGTTCTAGACCCGCATCAGCAATCGCCTGATCCATGGCGATGTGATTCCATGCTGTTCCACGCCCATGAAAACGTAGAGCACGTCGATCTACGAGTTCTTCTATATTAATATCGGGTTTGCCATAAACTCTGCTACGAAAGCCTAATTCGGCATATTGAGGTGCGTAAGAAATTCCGGATTTTGCTTCACGTAAACTGGTTAAAACATCTCTAGGGTTATTTCCAATCGCGGAGACAATTCCCATTCCGGTTACAACAACTCGACGCATTCATACCTCCTCGTTCCATACAGAATAGTGAAAAGTTCTTTCTGACGGAAATAACGTTCAATCTTCTTTGAATAAAGCAACGCGTAAATCATTCGCCTTATAAATAGTCTCTCCATCTGCTTTTAGCCACCCATCAGCTATTCCTAAGACTAAATTTCCACGTCGAATACGCTTAAAATCTATTTCATATTCAAGAATTTTGGTTTGTGGAGTTACCATCCCTGATAACTTTACTTCACCTGTTGATATTGCTCTTCCTTTTCCTGGTTCGCCTAGCCAACCAAGAAAAAAACCTGTTAATTGCCACATACCATCCAGTCCGAGACATCCTGGCATGACGGGATCGCCTATAAAGTGACAATTAAAGAACCACATGTCTGGTGTAATGTCAAATTCGGCGCGAACCATTCCTTTATCGTATTTACCATCAGTTTCACTAATTTGAGTGATTCGATGAATCATCAACATTGGCGGTGCTGGCAATTGCGCATTACCTCTACCAAACATTTCGCCGCGAGCGCAGCTTAGAAGCTCTTCATATGTGTAGCGAGACTTTTGTTCAGCCATTGTTACTCCATTTATTTGCATATATCTTTAATTTCTGCGCTTTTCCCAACCTACTTTTAGAGCAAATTTTAAAGAGAGGGAAATGATTTTATATCATTTTTAATGACAAAAGCCTTTTTTTATGTATTCTACATAGGTAATTATTTAAAAATGGAATACAAGATTACACCATACTATTCCCATTTTTTTGTATTTTGATCTTATTTAGCAGGAATGTATTTGGGTTTGTAATATGTCAGTGAGTGCAGACAATTTAGATATGAATGAAGAGCAACAGTGCACAAAAGAGTGTGGAAAAATGGTGCAATATTATTCCATTTCTATGTTAGAAAAACGTTTGCGTCAAAATGGTCTGCGTCCAACACGTCAGCGGTTGGAACTTGCACATATGATTTTTTCTCAAGGAAATCGTCATATTACTGCTGAAGAGCTCTATGAGGAAGCGGTGAGGGCAGGTGTACCTGTATCTTTAGCAACGGTTTATAATACGCTTCATCAATTTACGGAAGCGGGATTATTACGGATTATTGCCGTAGAAGGCTCAAAAACTTGGTTTGATACCAATACCTCTGATCACTACCATTTTTATATAGAAGGTGAAAATCGTATTCTTGATATTCCTTACAATTTGGAAGAATCTCCCATTATTAGAAATTTGCCTAAGCCACCAGAAGGTATGGAAATTTCACATGTTGATTTAATCGTGCGATTGAAACCAAAAAATCGATCTTGTGATAGGCAGTGAGGATATTCAATAAGGAATAAAATTAAACTTATTGAGTTTGAGTATTCACCAGCCTTTTACTTTTTCATCAGGATAGATTCCCCATAACTGTGGTTGTTGAAGCCATCCGCGCGTATTATTAATATTTAGTTCGCACCATTGTCCATCACATTGGCGGATATTACCAATGACATTAGGTTCTACTTCTGCCACAAGTTCTGCGTTGTCGGTGGGGTTTTTTCGTAGCATCAGTCTTTTAGTTTTATCTTTTTGCCATGGAATAGTTATAGCAGTTCGCTTTCCCGATAAAAGTGATTGATACACCCATCCCTCATCGCCTTCGGCATCACGAATTTTGCGCCATTGATCATATTCTTGAATGATTTCAATAGGTAATCCCTTCTTTTTGTAGGTAAAAATGATAGAATAGTTGCTTCCTGGTCCGACGCGTACATTAACGCTGGTGGGTTTAATCGAAGCAAATCGCGGAAGTGGTAAACCACTGGGCCCTAAATTTTGATTAAATGTTTGTGCATGCAACAAATGAGGTGAACCTAATACAATGACTGTTGCTATTAAGATACATGATGCGAGTATTGAAACGCGAAACCAACGAGAATTTTGCACACCGAACTCCTTTATTTCATCATATATTGGAAATTTAAAATCTGAAAGATAAGACTGGAAACTGATAAAAAGTATGACACACTGCTCGTTAAAGAGATCTAAACGATGAGAAAATTGCTACAAAAATATCAAAATAAGGAAAACAAAAGCTTGTATTTCTTAGTGCGTATCTTGTTTATGAGGGGATAGATATAAATAAACATTGGATTTTTATGTAGCTGTACGCGTGATAAAACAGTAAAGTATTACTGGAGCCTTAGCAGTTTTTGTACAGGAAATTAGGGCTAAAGTATTGCATCTCTTTTCTGAGTTTGTTTCTCGAAGTAAAAGTGCATGTATGCATACTATGAACAAAGAGCTGTTCAGAAAGGGATTTATTGTGTGGCTTGAAAAGAAGTTTTGAATGAACAAAATAATACGATAAATAAAACATTTAAGCGTAAAAATATGAGCGACATTATAGAGTAGATTGATATATGAAGGGCTAATTTAAACAGGACACTTTTTCGTGATAATTCATTTATAAAATTTGCTACACTCTAATCTTATGCCATGATAATGCTTATCCGTATGGTAGATAAGCTGGCTCCATCGTTCTATTCACCAGCTTTCAATGTTATGCAGTTCCTATTATTTATGGTGTTCATAAGAAGCATTTTTGTTTTTTCTTAAATAGCTTTTATTCTATTTGCATACGAATCCCGCTTATGATGTACAAGAAGATAATCTTGATTGATTCAATATGAGAAGGCATTGAGAAACTGTACGTTATTCAGAATTATTAATTAATATGAAAAACAATTACTTATAATAACAAATCACTGCGTTAAAAACTTTAACTCGTTATTTAAATTGTAAAAATATTTCCATCAACAATGGTAATAAAAGGCACATTCATCCATCTTAAAATACAGTGTTTTCTCTATTTATTGTCAAATTTCTTTTTCTCTAACTCAGTATAGAAGAAAGTTGAAAGAAATAGAAGGGCTTATTCGATACAATTATGAGGGTAATTACATAAGTGATGAATAGAAGAAATTTATCAAGAAAAAAGAATTTATAGTTCAGTGGTTGAAATTCGTCATCCTTTAGAGAGACAGAATCAAGAGATATAAAAAGTTATGGAATTATATCGTTTCGTTACATAACTGAAGGGAAAGAGGATTATGAATTTGATATTATATTTTACACACAATCGCATATTGCGATAGTTATTTTTGTTTTGTAATCAGACCTAGGATGATCGAAAGATGTAGAATATTTAATGACAAAAAAGAAGTTCATCATGAAATTTGTACATAAGAAGCAGTGATGTAAGAGATATCCAGAAGGAGAAAATTATAGTGAAAAGTGATAATAAAACACCTCACACTCAATTCACATAGGAAAAAGTCGCTTAAATATCTAAAGTGTAGTTTGTTATCTATTTTTTGAAATATAAGAGTGAAATAAAAACCACCTCTATGATAGAAATCTTATTATTTTCAAATAACTAACATATTAGATAACATTGTACAAAAAAACCTACACACAAGCAATTTATTGCAATCGCCTATGAAGAAAAATTTTCTAGTAGCTTATTACCTATTGGTTATGCAGTTATATAATATCATAAAGTATATTACTTTACCGCAACAGTTCGTCCGTTACTAACAAAACCTTCTCTTTGTGCACGCTTACGAGCAAGCTTACGTGTACGACGAATAGCTTCAGCTTTTTCACGAGCACGCTTCTCAGATGGCTTCTCATAATAACTACGCATTTTCATTTCACGGAAGATACCTTCACGCTGCATCTTTTTTTTCAACGCACGGAGCGCTTGGTCAACATTATTATCACGAACGAGTACTTGCACTATCTATCCTGCTTTTTTCAGTGTCATAAATGATAGGAAAAAACCTACGTCCTTTTAAAGGCATATCCAAAAGGACAAGCACTTATATCATATAAATAAGACATTTGTCTATATCGCTTTTTAAAATTCTATTTTTTTTACAATAAAACGCTTTTTATAATGAATGATAGAATTTACGGTTATAAATTTATGAAAGTCCTTGTATTTGATCATTTTCGTCAAGATGAATTTTTTCAGCCGCGGGATAATGGGGTAGTCCCGGCATGGTCATAACATCTCCACAAATGACAACAATAAAACCGGCTCCCGCACAGAGACGAACTTCTCGTATGGGAATTTCAAAATCAACAGGAGCGCCGTATTGCTTGGGATCAGAAGAAAAAGAATAAGGTGTTTTTGCCATACAAATAGGGTAGACGCCAAACCCCTCTTTTTCCCAAGATTCAAGTTGTTTGAGAATAGGGGCTGAGATGATGGCGCCACGTCCACCGTATAGCTTTGTTATAATACAATTAATTTTTTGAACGAGTGGAATATCATCTTGATAGAGAACTTTAAAATCAGAATCGTGCTTTTCAATCAAGGTAACGAGTTCTTGTGCAAGTTCTATAGCGCCTTTTCCACCTTGTTCCCAATGCTTACAGATAATAGCTTTGTGTCCAGTTGTTGCAACTATTTTTTGTAATGTTTTTATTTCAGCATCGCTATCGCTGTCAAAATGATTGATAGCCACAACACAAGGAATACCGTAGTGCTTCATATTTTTTATGTGTCGTAAAAGATTGGCAGCTCCTTTTTCTAAAGCGGTAATATTTTCTTCTGTCAGGTTATTTTTATCCAGACCACCGTTCATTTTTAATGCACGAATAGTTGCGACGATCACTGTAGCATTTGGTACAATACCTGCTTGCCTACATTTGATATTGAAGAACTTTTCTGCTCCAAGATCTGCTCCAAACCCTGCTTCTGTGACAACATAATCCGCAAGTTTTAAAGCAGTTTTTGTTGCTATAACTGAATTGCAACCATGAGCAATGTTGGCAAAAGGTCCTCCATGAACGAGAACAGGATTATTTTCAATTGTCTGTACGAGATTGGGGTGTATAGCATCTTTGAGAAGAACTGCCATTGCACCTTCCGCATTGAGATCAGCAACGGTGATGGGCGTTTTATCATAACGATAAGCAACAATAATTTTTTTGAGTCTTTGTGTAAGGTTTTCTAAATTTTCAGAGAGACAAAGAAGCGCCATAATTTCTGATGCAACAGTAATATCAAAACCTGTTTGACGTGGAAAACCATTTGTTATGCCCCCCAATGAAATGACAATATCGCGCAATGCACGGTCATTCATATCAAGAACGCGTTTCCAAACAATGCGACGTGGATCAATGTTTAGAGTATTTCCCCAATAAAGATGATTATCTATCATTGCGGCAAGAAGATTATGAGCAGCTGTAATAGCATGAAAATCACCGGTAAAATGTAAATTAAGGTCATCCATTGGAATGACTTGCGCATAACCACCACCAGCAGCACCACCTTTTACACCAAAACAGGGACCTAAAGACGGTTCTCTCAAGGTAGCTATTGTTTTTTTACCAATAAGATTAAGAGCATCACTTAGTCCAACTGTTGTTGTTGTTTTGCCTTCTCCGGCAGGTGTGGGATTGATAGCTGTGACAAGGATAAGTTTACCGTCTGGATTTTTATTAAGCGATTTTATGTATTCAGAAGAAATTTTAGCTTTATCATGGCCATAGGGAATAAGATTTTCATGTGAGATACCAATTTTTTGTGCAATTTCAACAATATGTTGCTTTTTAGCAGTGCGAGCAATTTCAATATCAGTTTTAGGCATGGAAAAATTCTTTAAACTTATCTTTTATTAATATTCGAGATCTGTACCCCATGGGTTAATTAGAAAAATTCATAGAGAACAGAAAATATTAAGATATCATAGAAGTCGATGATATGCCATGCAAGAGATAATGCTAAAGAAGCACAAGAAGAGTTTTATTGTTTTTTAGGAAAAAGAATCACTTTGCTTTTAAGCAGTAAAAATACGTTTAATTCAATTAAAAATATTGCAGAAAGAAGCTGTGGTTTGCAACAAAATGCTGATGATATTAATGGATACCATAAGTGTTTTATAGTGGTACGTTTGAGAAGTAGTTTATTTATTCTTTCCAATAACAGACTGAAAAAGTTTTACATGGTGGTAACCCGGAATTTACGGCGGCACATTTGAAGTCCCTCTTAAGATGGGACTGCTAGGAATAAAATATCCAGCAACATCCAGTTATGGAACAGTTAGAAATAAGAACGTAAAAAATTACCTAACTGATTAGAGAGTATAATCCGGAAGAGACCAAAAACAAGCGCATAGATTGAAAAAAGAAAACAACAATACACGCTACTCATGCAATCGCTACGATTATTAGCTAATAAAAGCCCTTAGGGCTGAATTGAAGGACTCATAACATCTTATTCTAGCAAAATGGCTAAAGAAACGACTCACAACAGAATGAAATAACAAAATACAAAGATAGATAAAAACAAATCACAAAATAAAGAATTTAAAAAGTCTGCTTTATAAGTAAGATATTGATAGATGGCGCACCCGAAGAGATTCGAACTCCTGACCCCCAGATTCGTAGTCTGGTGCTCTATCCAGCTGAGCTACGGGTGCATATATTTCAATTTTTTACATTGTCTAAGACAAAGGGTTCCTAATCGTTTCATTAAAGAAATGCAAGTGAAACTTGGATAGTAATAAAAAAATCTCTCTTTTTTATGAGATATTTTAAAAATATTATGGCTTCAGTTGGTTTTGATATGAACATTTTTTTGTTGTGACCATACAAAGCAATATGAACGATAGTTAACTTGACGTTTTTATAGATGAAAGATAATCAAGCAGAGATGAGATCTGTTTTTTGCGGTGGGGGTAAGACACACACACCCGCTGTTGGGTTTTTGTGTAAAACGCCGATATTACTGTTGAAAACTATTTCAGATAAACATGACACAGCAAGGGCGGATGTATGGCGTTATTAAAAAAGAGCTTTCCATTAGTGTTTTTAATCGTTGTTTTAACGGTTACTTATTGGGCTGGAAAAAAGAGTGCAGAACAACCCATTTCTATGGTGGATAAAACAAAAGTATCAGATAAAACTTCAAATGGAAAAATGGGAAGGCCACCGGTAAATGTTGTCGTTGATCTTGTAAAAATTCAAGATTTTTATGAACAACTTAACGTTTTAGGGAGTGGAAAAGCTCTTGCAGAAGTTGAGCTTACCCCTTTATCCTCAGGTGTTATTGATAAGCTTTTTGTATCAGCAGGTACAAAAGTACAAGCCGATGATGTGATTGCAAAGCTTGATTCTAAAAAAGAAGAAATAGCGGCTGCAAAAGCAAAAGTGCAACGTGATAACAATGCGTTAACGCTTTCGCGCATTCTTAAATTACGCGCCAGCAATACAGCAACGGAAGTTCAAGAAATTATGGCACGCTTAGAGTTGGATAACGCAAATTTAGTTTTGCGTAATGCTGAATTAGATCTCGATCGGCGAACAATTCGAGCACCGATTCCTGGAGTTGTTGGTATTTTGCCCGTTGATGCGGGGAATAACGTGACCCTTAATACTGTAATAGGCCGTATTGAGAATAGAGAACGTATTTTGGTCGATATATGGGCCCCTGAACGATATGTGTCGCGCATCCATAAAGGAGATGAGGTAACGGCAACGTTAGTCGCGCAGCCAGATATGTCTTTTGTTGGTCATATTTATGCGATTGATAATATCGTTGATCCAGAAAGTCGCACACTTCATGTTCAGGTTGAAATCAATAATGAAAAAGATACGCTCATGTCTGGTATGTCCTTTTCTGTTGCCTTGCAATTTCATGGTGGTTCTTTTCCTGTCGTTAATCCTCTTGCAGTTCAATGGAATAGTAAAGGGTCATTCGTTTGGCGTGTGAGAGAAGGGAAAGTAGAGGCTATACCCGTATCAATTATTCAGCATAAAGCAGATCAAGTTTTCGTAAAAGCACCCCTAGAAAATGGTGATCAAGTTGTCATTCAAGGAGTGCAAATGCTTTATCCAGGAAGTAAAGTAACGATTGATGATCCAAAGTCTCATCAACAGCAATTACCAGCAGTTTACGGAACGGATATACAATGAGCCAAGAATTGAGCACAAAACAGCCTACGTCAAAGGTGGAGCAAGGTGGTCTCATTACCTTATTTATTCGCAGACCGGTTTTTACTTTTGTTTTAAATGCTATGATCATCATTGCAGGATTTGCAGCATGGTTAAATGTTGATGTAAGAGAATTACCCGATGTTGATACTCCCGTAACGACGGTTGTGACGATGTTTTCTGGTGCATCGGCAGAAACAATTGATCGTGAAGTTACAAAAGTTATAGAAGATGCTGTTTCTCGTATTTCAGGTGTTAAGACGATTTCTTCAACGTCTTCTTTTGGACGCTCCCGTGTGAAGATTAACTTTAATGTCGGTGTTGATTTGAATGTTGCAGCATCTGATATTCGTGATGCTCTCTCTCGTGTTACCTATTCTTTACCGAAAGATGCGGATTCGCCTTTGATTATTAAAGCAGATTCGAATGCTGCTGCCATGATGTATTTGGTTGTGACGTCACCAACAATGAGTGTTGATGATTTAACCACGATTGTAAACGATCAGATTGTTGATGCTATTTCTGCTGTTGATGGTGTTGGTGATGTACAGGTCGATAGTGCTCGCACAAAGATTTTTCAGATTGATATAGATCAAGCAAAACTTGCAAGTTATGGATTAACTGTAGCAGATATTTCACGTGTTCTTGCTGATATGACAACAGATGTGCCAGTAGGGTCATTACGCAATTCTAAGCAAACTTTAGTTGTACGTGCTACTGCACGTTTAACAACACCAGAATCTTTTGAACAAGTTGTTTTAAAGCCTCATGTGCATCTTGGTGATGTTGCGCATGTTACTTTATCGCCGGATATAGAAACAGTTATTCTTCGTATCAATGGAAAGACAGGTATTGGATTAGGTATCGTGCGTAAAGCACAATCCAACACTCTTAATATTTCTGAAGGTGTGAGAGCCGTTGTTGATAATCTCAAAAGTATTGTTCCTTCTTCTGTACATATAGACGTTATTAATGACGATGCAATTTTTATTAAAAGCGCTCTTCATGAGGTTGAAGTTGCGTTGGTCATTGCTATTTTGAGCGTTATCTTGGTCATTTTTCTTTTTCTCAGAGACATTCGTGTAACGCTGATACCTGCTGTATCTCTTCCTGTCGCTTTGATTGGTACCATTGCGGCTATTTATCTTGTAGGGTTTTCATTGAATATTCTCACATTTTTAGGACTTGTTTTAGCAACAGGGCTTGTTGTGGATGATGCCATTGTTGTTCTTGAGAATATTGTTCGGTGGCGCAACATGGGATTAGGTTCCAGAGCAGCAGCGGTGATAGGAACACGTGAAGTATTTTTTGCTGTTTTAGCAACAACATTGACATTAGTGGCTGTGTTTGTTCCTATTTCCTTTCTTCCTGGGCAAGTTGGAGGACTTTTTAGAGAATTCGGTTTTGTTTTGGCAATTTCTATTTTGCTTTCTTCAGTTGTTGCCTTAACGCTTTGTCCCATGTTGGCTTCACGTTTTCTCAAAGAACATATTGAGGATAAAGAGGAAGAGTCCCATCATTTTGCTTTTTTATATAAATTAGGTACTTTTTTTCATAAGGCATATACTTACAGTTTGCATAAGTGTTTAGAAAAGCCTTGGGCTGTTGTTTTTGCTTCACTTATTTTTGGGGGTCTTTGTGTTGGAGGCTATACGAAGCTACAACAGGAATTAACGCCAGCAGAAGACAGAGCTGTGATCTTTTTGGTTATTAATGGACCACAAGGTATTTCAACACAATATTTGAACGAGCAAATAGAGCAAATTGAAGCAAGTCTACAGCCATTACGTGATGCAGGGGAGATTGCTAACAGTTACTCTATCGCGGGTGCTGGCGGTTCACCCAATACTGCTTTTTTGATTTTATTGCTTTCATCTTGGGATAAACGTTTACGTAGTCAGCAAGAAATCGTGAAAGATATTAATGCAAAGGTTAAACAGTTTCCCGCAGTTTTTGTATTTGCTGCGCAGGGAAATTCTCTAGGTGTGAGCGGAACTGGGCAAGGGTTGCAATTTGCAATTCTTGGCAATGATTATGCAACATTACAACCCATTGCTGATAAGCTGGTGAGTGCTTTACAAGATGATCCGCGTTTTATTCGCCCACGCCTTACTGTTGATGCAACACAACCGCAATTTTTTATTGAAATCAATCGAAAAAAAGCCTCTGATTTAGGGATTGATATCGCCAATTTGGGCGATACATTACAAACAATGTTGGATGGTAAAAAGATTGGTTCCATTAATGTGGATGATCATTCTTACGATGTTAAATTGATATCGCGTACAAATTCTATGAAGAGTCCTAGCGATTTAGAAAATATTTTTTTAAAAACCAAAGACAATCGATATGTTCCTTTATCGGTTATTGCGCGTTTACATGAAAAAGCTATTGCTCCTCAATTAAAACGGGAAAAACGCATGAGTGCTGTTGTTTTAAGCGCAAATCTTGCTCCAGATATCGCTTTAGGGGAAGCTTACCAAACTGTACAGAAAATTGCTTCTCCTTTGTTATCAAAAGGAACCTATTTGGTTCCCTTAGGGGAAGCCGAAACGCTTAATGAAACATCTTCCAATTTTATGATTGTTTTTGGCATTGCCTTTTTGATTATTTTATTGATTTTGGCTGCTCAGTTTGAAAGCTTTATTTCAGGATTCATTATCATGGCCACTGTCCCATTAGGGATTGGTTGTGCTGTAATTGCTATGCTATTAAGTGGTGTGAGTCTTAATATTTACAGCCAAATTGGATTAATTTTGTTAATTGGTGTTATGGCAAAAAATGGTATTCTCATTGTTGAATTTGCAGATCAATTACGTGATCAGGGAAGAAGCGTGCGTGAAGCCGTAGAAGAAGCAGCAAACATTCGCCTTCGTCCAGTTTGTATGACAATGATTTGTGCCATTTTAGGAGGTATTCCTTTGGTTTTAGCCAAAGGTGCTGGCGCAGAAGCTCGTATAGCTTTAGGTTGGGTTATCGTTGGTGGCTTAGGTTTAGCAACTATTTTTACGCTTTATGTTACACCGGTTGTTTATCTTTTTTTAGGGCGTTTTATAAGACCAAAAGCAGAAGAAGATTTACGTTTAACAAAAGAACTCAATCAAGTTAAATGATGTATATGATAGAAAAGATTTGAAAATTTATTCTTGTAAAAATATCATTTTCGGATCTTATCCTTTATATTTTGTATATTCCTTCATTTTTATGTGAGCAGTGAAAATAGCGAGCAATAAAAGAGATGCTTTCTGCTTTGTTATTGTTTGGGCATAGATTTCATTATCAATAACCGTATAGGATAAGCTTATGGGAGATAGCTTTTCGATTCGAAATGAAATGGCTTTTGAAGCCACATTAAAAGCTTTAAGAAACCATGCCGCAAAGGATGGGGTCTATGATATTCGTCGGCATTTTGTAGAAGATGAACAGCGTTTTTCCCATTTTTCCCTCAGACTTGATGATCTTCTTTTCGATTTTTCAAAATGTGGTGTGACATTTAAAACATTGCAACTTCTAGATGATTTAGCGGTCGCAGCAGATGTGTTAGGCCGGCGTGATGCAATGTTTTCTGGTAAGGCGATTAATACAACTGAAAAACGCTCAGTTCTTCATATTGCATTACGTTTACCTGCTGATGAAATTTTCATGTTGGATGGTCATAATCTTATTCGCGATATTCAAGACGTCCTTGAAGATATGGAAAGATTTTCTGAAAAGGTGCGTGATGGAAGCTATAAGGGAAGCAGTGGCGAGAGAATAAGTGATATTGTCAATATTGGTATTGGTGGTTCTGATCTTGGTCCTGCAATGGTCACATACGCTTTAAAACCTTATCATGATGGTCCACAGTGTCATTTTGTTTCGAATGCTGACAGTGCCCATATTTCTGATACTCTCTCTATTTTGAATCCAGCAACAACGCTGTTTGTCATTGCTTCTAAAACTTTTACAACGGCTGAAACAATGGTAAATGCTCAAGTTGCACGTC
Source organism: Bartonella sp. CL63NXGY (assembly GCF_042194905.1). NCBI lineage: Bacteria > Pseudomonadati > Pseudomonadota > Alphaproteobacteria > Hyphomicrobiales > Bartonellaceae > Bartonella > Bartonella sp. CL63NXGY. Next base: position 27,874 of record NZ_JBHINK010000001.1, on the reverse strand, counting down.
AGTGGATTTGTTCACATTTAGGAGAAAAAGCCGTTTGTACGCATTTTGTTGCTGTTTCAAGTGCGCTTGATAAAGTGGCAGAATTTGGCATAGATTCCACAAGCGTTTTTAAATTTTGGAATTGGGTTGGAGGACGTTATTCAATTTGGTCAGCCATTGGACTTGTTGTTATGTTTGCAATAGGTGGTGGAAATTTTCGCAAATTTCTCAACGGTGCTTTGCAAATGGACCAACATTTTAAAACTATGCCTTTGCATAAAAATATTCCTATTCGTTTTGCTCTTTTAGGATTTTGGCATCGTGTTATTTGTGGTTATTCATCACGTTCGATCATTCCTTATGCACAGCGTTTAATACATTTTCCAGCTTATTTACAACAGCTTGATATGGAATCAAATGGTAAGCAAGTCTCGCTGGATGGAAAACCATTAAGTTTTTCAAGTGGTCCAATTGTTTGGGGGGATTCAGGAACAAATAGTCAACATGCTTTTTTTCAGCTTCTGCATCAAGGAACAGATATTATTCCTGTAGAATTTATTTTATTTATAAAAGGGCATGAGAAAAATTTACATTCTATGTATGAGATGTTGCTAGCAAACGGTTTAGCACAATCAAAAGCATTGATGAAGGGGCGTAGTATTGAAGATGCTCGGCATATCTTGATAAAAAATGGAGTTGGTGAGGGTGAGGCAGATCATCTAGCACTTCATAGAAGTTTTAAAGGAAACCGTCCTAGCATTACGTTGGTTCAAGATTTATTAACACCTTTTGCACTCGGTCGTCTTATTGCACTTTATGAACATCGTACTTTTGTTGAAGGGATTTTAATGAATATTAATTCATTTGATCAATGGGGGGTTGAACTTGGTAAAGAATTAGCAAACGAGTTACTACCAATTCTTCGTGGAGAAAGTAAAGCGGATAATCGCGATAGTTCAACATTAGGGTTGCTAGCACATATTCAAGCAAGACGTGCAAAATAAATATAATTTGACAGTAGGTTTTGCACTAACTAAGCAAAAGTAGAATGAGAGAGAAATATGAGATAATTCTTTAATTTTACTATGCGTTCTCTTATTATCTGAACTAGATTTATGTAACAGAAAATAAAAAAAGTGCAAAAATTGTAAAAAGGAGAATTTATTCGCAAAAACGATAAAGACCTTCGAGAGGTCTTTGAAGACCCTTTGAGCCCCCCTTAAAATCCTTCGAAAAAAATAAAATGGTACAAAATCTGCTGACAAGCTACAACCGGCAAACTACGATTAAAGACATTTTAATAATATCGTTTTATAAATTAATGGCGGAGAGAGAGGGATTTGAACCCCCGATAGAGTTGCCCCTATGCCGCATTTCGAGTGCGGTGCTTTCAACCACTCAGCCATCTCTCCATAATAAAGTGAAACAAAAATCGGCACTATTTGAGTGTATAAGGGGTAGATAACCTTCAATTGTTTTTGGTACAACCTTTTTTTCTTTTTTATGGGACTTTATTGACAGAGAATAGAAATTCCTTCATATATACAAAATATAAGCGTGGGGAAATCTGCGCATATTTGTGTTGAAGAAGGTTTTATCCTTCTTTGAGATTTATTACGACTGATAAAAAGCAGCCTATTTTCCCTTATTTCAAGGCAGAAATTAAATAAGAGCTGGAGTGAACGGAAGGATAAAAAATGTTCGCAGTCATTAAAACTGGTGGTAAGCAATACCGCATTGTTGCTAATCAAGTGGTAAAAGTTGAAAAAGTTAGTGGAAATGCGGGTGATGTTGTTGAATTCAATGACATATTAATGGTTGGGCAAGAAGGTAATGCGGTTATTGGTACCCCTGTCGTTGCTGATGCATTGGTGACAGCTGAGATTTTAGAACAGGCACGTGGGCGCAAGGTTATCGCATTTAAGAAGCGCCGTCGTCAAAATTCTAAACGCACGCGTGGCCATCGTCAAGAATTTACGAGGCTTCGTGTTTTAGAAATTTTAATGGGTGGTTCAAAACCTAAAAAAGTTGCTGCGAAACCGATAAAAGAAGAAGCAACTACACCACAAGAAACAAAAGCTGCTGCTTCTGTTGAGAAGACGGCTAAAAAAACGGTTGAAAAAAAGACTGCGCCGCAGAAGAAAGCGTCTGTAGCATCAAAGAGTAAGAAAGATTAAAGGAGAGCGTCTATGGCACATAAAAAAGCTGGTGGTTCCTCGCGTAATGGTCGTGATTCAGAATCGAAACGTCTAGGCGTTAAAAAATTTGGTGGTGAAACCGTTATTGCCGGAAATATTATTATTCGCCAGCGTGGTACACGTTGGCATCCTGGTAACAATGTTGGTATTGGAAAAGATCATACGCTTTTTGCATTATCAAATGGAAAGGTTTCTTTTCAACGCAAAGCGGGTAATCGTTCCTATGTTTCAGTCATTCCTATGCTGGAGGCAGCAGAGTAATCTGTAACACTCTCTAGCAATCAACAGGATTTCATTGAATTATAGTTGTGGTTTTATAAGTATTAAAAGGGAAAGATAGAGACTTATCTTTCCCTTTTTGCGTTGGTACTATAATAAATGTAGAAGATATACGAAAAAGGTAGAATTGAGGAAATGGCTTTTCTCAATGAGGGAAAAAGTTTGTGCGATGTTATGTTAGTATTTAGTACTGAACATATTGATATTATGATAGAATTTGTTGATAAATTTCTGTATAATAATAGTGAGAGAGACTTTCTTTTTATGCATGAAGAAGTGTCTAGTGATTTCTTATAAGAGAAGCAGTTTGTTTTCAGAAAATTATGAGAAATTTAATGAGAGCATTCTTTATGTAATCATTTTGATAAAGATGGGTCTTTTTATCGGCATTGTGGTATTGATGAGTTGTCATACTGTTTTTAGGTGGTAGTGTGGATAGGTGTGGCTATTCATTTAAAAAGACATAGGGATAAAAAATCCATAAGAAGGCAGCCAAAACTACTTTGAAAGTGACGTGCATTAAGGAATTTTCGGTAAATCAAGAGTGAAATTATATTTTTAAGGAGGACGGTGTTTAAAGATATAAAAATAACCAACGTGCAATCAGCGCCCTTCAAGAATATTTTTTCTGATTTCACTATTATTGTGTATTGTTGAAAATAAATAAGCATAAGAGCTAGAGCTAAGGCAATAATTGCTTTTCATTTTTTACTTTATTTATCTTATTTGTAGAGTTTTTCTTTATTTTAGTAATTGATGATGGTGCTTGGGGGGATGTTCGTACTTTGCAAATGTGCGACAGAGAGTATTGTGTATTTGCGATATTGATTGAAGTAAAGGTGTAGCTTAAAATATATAAATATTATATATCGAGGGTTTGATATCATAAGATGGGCAGCACGGAATTTTAAAGATGATAAGTTGCATGGAGCAATTTGTAATTATGTAATGAATTTATAAAGAGGGATAATAGGTTAAATAAACTTTGAGGAATCAATCAAAATATTAGCTGAAGTTACGGATGATTGGGAAGGATGCTTTCTTGTAGGAAAAATAATGAAAAGTTATGTTGAATAACTTAGGATAATGAGAGCGTTTCGAAAACATAGTTTTTCAGGTGATTGGTTCTGTAGAAAATGGGGTTTTGTCTTTGTAAAGTAAAAGAGTAAGAGGCAGATTTGCTTATAATGGTTTTAAGCACTTCGCTAGATAATAATATCCAATTGTTTTATCGGTTATATTGAGGTATTTAAGCACCTCACTTAGCTATATTCCGTAAAATATAAATAAAGCTGTGGTGGTATTTATAGCTTGTATTTTGGGAAATGCAGCTTTGAAAAGGAATGTGTCAGAGATATTGGTGTTCAAATGTGAGGCAATTTGAATTCATGATGAGATATGAGAAAGCAGAAGCAATGAATGTAGATTTTGCTGATGGTGAAATCTTGTCTATAAGATCTGTACAACTTGCAGCTGCTTTTGATCATAAAAATGATGCAATTTATGCTGCTGCTGAATTGCTTGTGCAGGTTGGTGCAGTTGATAAGTGTTATCTGGCAAGCATGCTTGCACGTGAAGAAACAACCAATACTTGGCTTGGAAATGGTATAGCCATTCCTCATGGTATGGCTGAAAATCGTGATTTAATTATCAAGGATGCTGTTGCTGTTATACAGGTTCCTGCTGGTGTTGAGTGGCAGGATGGCAAGAAAGCATATTTGGTTATTGCCATTGCAGCGTGTCCAGATCGCTATAGAGAAATTTGTAAAAAATTGACGTCTCTTTTATTTGATAAAAAACAGCTTGAAGTACTTGCAACCACTATGGACAAACAACAAATTGTTACAACTTTGTTTGACCAAAATATGAAGATAGAAAAAACTTTTATTGGTGACCTTTCTGTGTGTCAGGAATGGACTTTAGATTATCCAAGTGGTCTTCATGCACGACCAGCTTCTCTTTGGGTTGATTTTGCGAAAAAGGCTCAAAGTTCCATCAGAGTTCGCCATGGTCAATATACCGTTGAAATGAAAAATTTGGTTGGTTTATTGCAATTAGGAGCAAAAAACGGTGATGTTCTGATTTTTTCTACAGATGCTTCAGAAGGAGCACAACTTCTCAATGATGCCATTGCTATTGCAAAAAAAGTGAGTATTAGTGAAAAATGCCTGATGAGAGCAATGGAATCTCAAACAAAGGCTTTTCATGGTTGGTATCCACGCTCTATGCAAAAAGGCATTTCTGGTGTTGGAGCGAGTTCAGGATTAGCATTTGGTAAGATTTTTGTTTTAAGGCAAAATGATATTTCCATAATAGACCAGCCAATTGATTTTGCAGCTGGTGCAGCATGTCTTGAAAATGCTCTTACAAAAACAAAACATAAAATGGCATCTGTAATTTCTGATATTACAGTGCGTATGGGAGCAGATTCTGCTGCAATTTTTTCTGCGCAAATGGTTTTGCTTGACGATGAAAATTTAATAGCTCAAGCTTGTCGTTTTATAGCGGAAGGTCATGGTGTCGCTTGGTCTTGGGATAGAGCGGTTCGTCAATTTTCAGATATGTTTTTTAAGGTAGATAATCCTTTGTTAGCAGCACGTGCTGTTAATTTAGTTGATGTTGGTCGACGTGTTTTAGGTGAAATCAATCCATCCTATAGATCGTTCTTTTTAAATGATATTCCACATGGTGTAATTCTGGTTACAAATGACCTTTCTCCTTCTGATGTAGCACAACTTGATTGTACAAGGGTAAAAGGATTAGCAACAGCATGGGGAGGTCCATTATCTCATACAGCTATTTTGGCGCGTACTCTTGGTATTCCAATGGTTGTTGCTACAGGTGATGATATTTTAGCGATTCAGTCTGATATTCAGGCTATGATTGATGGCGATAACGGGTTTATTTACCTTGATCCTACGCTTGAAGACGTTAAAGATGCTCAAAGGCATATTGATACTGTTGCGCAAAAACGTGTCAGTGAAATAAGTGCGTGTAGATTACCAGCGCAAACGATAGATGGTCAAAGAATTCGTATCATGGCCAATGTCAACTACGCAAATCAGGTTCCTGTTGCGCTTGATTTGGGGGCTGAAGGTGTTGGACTCATGCGCACGGAATTTTTGTTTTTAGAGAATCCACATATTCCGGATGAAGAGCTACAATTTAATATATATCGGACGATGATTACAGCTGTAGGAGATAAGCCATTAATTATTCGTGCACTTGATATTGGTGGGGATAAACAGGTTACGCATTTACATTTATCTAAAGAGGACAATCCTTTTTTAGGTGTTCGAGGAACGCGGCTTTTGTTACGTCGACGTGATCTTTTGGTGCCTCAATTACGTGCTTTATATCGAGCAGCAAAAGAGGGCGGAGATCTATGGATTGTGTTTCCGATGGTCATGTCTGTTTCAGAGATTGTCGCTATAAAAAAGATTGCAGAGGAAATCCGCAACGATATTGATGCACCAAAATTAAAACTTGGTATTATGATCGAAGTTCCAGCAGCGGCCATTATGGCAGATGTATTGAGCGCCCATGTTGATTTTTTTTCAATTGGAACCAATGACCTAACACAGTATACAATGGCTGTTGATCGGCAAAATCCGTACCTTGTGTCTGAAGCTGATAGCCTTGATCCAGCAGTTTTGCGTATGATTTATCAGACTATTCAGGGAGCTGCACAAAATAAGTGTTGGGTTAGTGTATGTGGTGGTATGGCTGGAGATCCTTTTGGTGCAATGATTTTGACTGGATTGGGAATTAATGAGCTTTCTATGATATCTTGCGATATTTCTCCAGTAAAGGCGTGTTTACAGACTCATAGTTTTGAAGATATGAAAATTTTAGCACAAAAAGCATTACAATGTGAAACTGCACGAGCTGTACGTGCTCTAAGCAAGGATATAAGGTGATAGAGAACATTAAGGGGAAAAAACGAGCTCATTTTTCAGACTAATCAGATCTTTAGTGTTGTAAAATATTATCCTTTAGGACAATTATAAGCAGCATATTAATTTGTAATGGTAATTTATCGTGTTACATAATGAGAGCCTTAAATATTGTAGGGTTTTCTCGTTTTAAATTTCTCTATATTAAATTAATAAAAATTATTCTTTTATACATTACAAAGAGGAGTAATGTATGGATAAAAACACTCTAAGAAAGAATAAATGCCTTTTATGCATTCTCTCAAATCGCAATGGATGTTGTAATATTAGGTGATAAATAGCGTGATGGTACTTGGCTTTTACTTTTTATTTAAGGAAAGATGATGCTATCCAATAGATTTTATACCATTCATAGACACCGTATGAGGTAGATGTGACAAGCTTTAAGAGATGTTTTTTAACAAACGTGTGGATGAGAAAGAAAATAGTATTTTTAGAGTATTCTGTTTTGTTATGAGACCATATCCCACTTAAAGAATGCGATAATCAAAAGTATGAAGTAATACGTAATCTCTTTTAAATAATAGAGATTACTTTAGATATTTTGAAAACTGTAAAGCTGAATTTAAAAGTATATGGTAAAAATGAAAACAGGTTTGCATTTTTATGATTTTGTATTTGACCAAAATGACTATTTTTTCATTTCAGAAAATAAGATATATTCATACATATTAAATTAAAAATGCAAAGGTTTTTTTTGTCTGAATTTTATTTTCTTTAGTATCAACTAAATATAGAAGTGTGAAATTGAATAGAGGATTTAGAGTAGGGCTTATTCTGTAATCCTATGAAAGAGGAAACTGACACCATCACACTATTTTACAGCCCTCAATGTTGCAAGAATTCGTGCTATTTGAAAAAATACATAAGAGGCACTTATCCTCTCTTAAAATGTTCTTCCTCCACATACCATCCCCGCTTATGACGTATAAACGATAATTTATTATTATAAATCAATATTTATATATTATCTGAAACATAAAAGTGATTAGCAGGTAGATCTCATTTCAAGAGAGAGTTGTTTGTAATCAAAGTTACAGTGATTAAGTATTTTCATCCTTGGAGGCAAGAAGAAGGTTGAAAACGATTTTTATTGAAATGAAATTTATTATCTGAATAAACAATTTTAATATTATATACATATAAGAAGTTCATATCGTTATTATTCTATTTATTATTAGGGTAATCAATGGTGTTAAGTGAGAGATATTAATTATTTGGTTATGCAAAACCATGGACTGTATGCCAATTTTAAGAGAAGTATTTTTTTGTGAAGCAGAAAGTGCGTAAATGAGTATGAAAATTTATAACTGGTGACAATCTTTTTATTCCCATTATTGTATTCTACAAACCTATCCACGAAAAAAGTTTTTTCTTAAAAAGAAGGGATGTGCTTGTTATTCAACAGATATAAGCTCTTACTTTAATAAATGAATTTATTTTTTGGGTTTTGAATGTATAGTTTAGACTTGCACGTTATTTCTTTCTGGGTATAGTGCAAACTTCTGGAGAGGTGGCCGAGTGGTTGAAGGCGCACGCCTGGAACGCGTGTATATGGGAAACCATATCGAGGGTTCGAATCCCTCTCTCTCCGCCATTAATTTAAAACGAACTTTCATATGCTTGATATGACATAGTTTAAAAAGCTCAGCATTTGCAGGATTTTTTGCTGTTGCAATTGACCAGTTCGCGCCAATCTATACCTGTCATTATGTACACCTGGAAATTGCTGTTGAATTTCCATGAATTTTACACTTTTTAAGCTCCTCTCCTCTCGATCTTGAGATAACCTGATCTAGCATAAACGATCTCTTCAAATATCATTAAAGGATTTTTGCCATTATCACTAACTTCTGGTAGAGCTTTTAGAATTAATGGTGATCATAGTGCTATTTGCAATTTCGTTGCTTAACGGGCTAAATGCGTTTTATCCACATGAGAGGTAACAAACACCTCAGCTTTTCTCACGCAATGTGCTTATTTAAAATTAATGTCATGAATATTTGTACAACATTTTTATCTATACGATAATCAAAAAAAGGCTAACATAATATAATAATTGAATATCATTCATGCGGCGCTTTCTTTTATCTTTAAGCTTTGTATGTAAATAGATAGTCCGTGCAAAATAAATAAAGGGGCGCAAAAGCCTATAAATACACATAGGACGTATAATATAGAAAATGAAAAAAATTTTCCTGCATATAAAAGCACAATAGAGAATAAAGCTGTTATGATGCGTACACTGGCATCGCCTGCCAAAATCACCTCGGCTAAATTTTCATTAGGTGTGATAGCTTGTCCAATTGTTATTCCCGATATCCTAAAATAAAATTGCCCAATACCTAATAAAAACCCCATAATATAAAGGGAATATTGAGTAAAATTTAAATATAAAACAAAAGAGATTGCGATCACGGCAAAAGCCGGTGCCCCCCATACAAAAAAACGAATTAAAGATGGAAATTTCTGTAAATAATAAGATGAGATAAGACCATTGATCACAAAACCCAGTGCTGACAAAGCAAAAATAGAATTTTGAATAGCTGTAAATTTTATATTATCTGATGTTATAGAAGCAAGCACAAGTGGCAATAAAACAATAGGCCCCGTATAGAGAGAATTATTCAAAATACGATTAATCGTTAAAAAACGCAACGCAGAAATCCGCCAAAGGCACCTGAACCCAACTCCATAAGCTTTTTGAGATGGCTTTTTAATAGCTCTTTTACTCTGTTTAGTTGTTGTATAGACTTTATACGAAACCATAAGCAGGCATTCAAAAGATAGATAAATACAATAAAGGCTATGGCTATTTTGTGCCCCAAATGCGCAATTATAAAATATATAAGCAATGGGGATATAATAACAAAAAACTGACAGCAACTAGTGTAAAATGCAAAAATTCCAGCTTTTTGTTTGGGAGCTGGAACCAGCTGATTCAAGGCACTATTGTTATTTGGGTTATCAGCCCCCATCAAGAGAGCAAGTAAAAAAAATACAAATAAAATAAGTACTGGATTGTTCATAAATAATAAGAAAGACAATAAACAAGCGCAAGTAATTTGACTATAAAACCCAATTATAAAGCCTTGATAGTGCGCCAACACGTTTCCCAAACATAAGCCAGCAATTCCAATTGCGATTAAATTAACGACATTTAAAGTAGCAGACGCTTCTCCCGTTGTATCTTGGAATTGTAACAAAGAAAGGCCAATAGATAATACACCACTAGCACAAAAACTCGTCAAACAACCAATCACAATCATAAGAAAAACAGAATTACGCAATAGCCTCTTTCCTTTTAAACAGAGACTCAAGCCATTTTATGATTTTCTCCATTGTCGAATATGGTTCGGTACTAAATTCCAGTTTTTCATAAAAGTTTAGTTCAAATGCGTTATAGGCACTTATTTTTTGAAAGTCATCTGTCAGCATGAATTCTATACTTGGCAACGTTGTACCCATAGATTGAGATAAATAATAGGAAATTACTTTCCAATACATATAGGTATGCTCTCTTGCCAAATAATTTTCCAAGGCATATTTCAAGTGACAACCACTTAAAATATATTTCGGACAATGGTGCAACGGATAATAAATACAAATAGCACCGGCTTCATGTCTGGGACAAGAAGAAATATTAATATTTTTATCATTTCATAATATTATAAAAACGCTCAGTGAGCAGATCTTCCAAATTTAGTCTAGTCACAACAAGATTGGTTGCTAATTTTTGAGAGACATGAGACCAAGCCAATCTTACTACTAAAGTTCCAATAACCTTTAAGTCAGATTCTGGATAAGCTTTTTTAAAATTTTCCACCCATATGTCTCTGTGACATATAATAATTGGCTCATCTCGTCTGAATGAACAAGATGTAATTCTAAACCAATATTATCACAAAGTTTTGAGCTCTTGAATTCTCCGTATCCTAATCTGGTATTCTTAAATCATCATAGGAACTCAGAATTTTTAAGTATTCCAACTTTTATTAAACTTTGTAACAATCTATTGGAATCTCCCCTTCACTGACTTCGACAATTATTTTCTCACCACTACAAGAACAAAAAATTATCTTTGAATTTGTTTATTTTTAGAAAGAAAAATGAGCAACACTCTTTCTTAACTAAAAGAAACACGCTCTCTACCTTTTTCTTTATGATTATCAAAAAACTATCCCGTTATAATTTAACCATCCATTATTAGGAGAATATTCTGCGTTTAGCCTAATAAACTGTTATAATCAATGTTTCTCTCTGTTCTAAAAATCAGAGTTTTTTCTCCTAGAGATACTCATAATTTCTGTACAATCTTTCCAAAAAAAGCCCCCTTAAACATTGCTATTAACACGATCATCCTGAGAAGTTTTATACATACACACTGCATTCTATGTATTTTTTGGAAAATCCCTTTGAATCTCTATCGAGCCTTGTTTTGGCAGTATCATTTTTAATATATCATAAATATTTTTATTTAATTTAATTTTAGAAAACTTAGTCATTATCGTGTTTCATTAGATGATATGAGAAAGGTAGGGATTCAATAGTGTTGTCTTGCAGAAAATATTGCGTCCATTCTCTATTTTGGAGTTTGCTATATTTTCTTAAAAAAGGAGATTTTGTGATAATATCAAAAGGTTCAGGCCTTTTTCCTACAACGAGAATACATTTTGTTCTGTAGAGAGAAGACTTAGAAAAAACACTTAAGCTGGAAAGTTAACATAAATATAGAACTTACTTAATTCTGTTTATATGAGACGGGACATTGCAAGCTATAAACATAGGTTCGCCATGAAAGCAGAACTCTCATAGATGATTGTACATATTTTTTTGTATATGCTTAGGTCACTCTCGGTTGTCAAAAGCTCGCAAACTTTTAAGTGTAGACCAGAATTTTTCTCTATAAACTTCGATACTTTGTATGGGGGCAGGCTCCTCGAATGCAACAAAAGATGTGTTCTTTCCAAAACTTTTATAATTATCGCAATAAGTTATCAGGTCTTCCATTATATTTTTTGAGGTCAGCTTGTTGTAGAACCCAAATCTAAGCATATTTTTTGAGTATCCATTTACACCGAATAGGCAGAAAAGGCCTAATTGTGTTATTCATGGTTGCATTGAATTCTTTAAAAATGACTTGCTTCCATTTTTAATATTTGTCTATATTTTCAATTATTTGCGCTTCTGAATCCATTTTTTCTTCCCAATTGCTATATTTTATAAGAAATTGCTACGAATGATCCTCTCCAAAGCTGATAATTCATCATCACTGTGTCCCCAAATTGCTATAATAGCTGGGCAGGTATTTAAATCGATGGTTAGGGGGAGGGGCTCGTTTTCTTTAAAAAAGAGCGTAAAATGAACCACATTTTCCCAAGAATGAAGCTTTTGCCGCCATACGTTAACATCTTTTATAATATGACCGTCGATCTCGTTGATAAGGAAGATAATACGCCCTTTTTTCTTAAAGCGACTTGGGGTTTGCGAAAACACGCCTGCAATAAGGTTAACGGAGCTTTCAAGTAAACCATCTTCATAGCAATGCGCGAACAAGGTGGGTGCAATTCCTCCGTGGAGGCGGGCTCCTACTTCGATCATCACTGGACCACGAGCTGTTTGCATGATTTCCATATGCGCAGGTCCATATTCAATCCCCAGTGCGCGAATGCATTGTTTTGCATAAGAGATAAGAGGGGCATAAGAGGGATCTTGAGCATCAAGCACATCAACCGATTCATAAACAAAAGTACTTCCATTATGAATACCTTTTTTATATCGTGACAAACTACATATTTTTATAGCCTCTCCCTTTACAACGGCATCGACGATGTATTCCTCTCCCTCCAATCTTTCTTGGAGCAAATAGGCCTCGTTAGGTGCGCCAAAAATATTTTTTTTCTTCCAGTCGATTTCAGAGGTCCACGTTACTACTTCCTCAAGATTAGAGAAAAACAAAACACCATCACTCCCTGCAGAATCATTTGGCTTTACCACATAGCCGCTGTGGCTTTCAAAACCATCGAGAGTACAATCGTTTTTTGTAAGAATTTTTGATCGGATGTAAGATAAACCATTTTCACAAAGGCGTTTTTGCATCGCTGCTTTTTTCCGTCGCCAATCGGTAGTCAAGGGGTTATTCCCAAGACAACCATAATAAGCCGCCAATTGCTCTGCACAATAGATACCTCTTTCGGCACCCGCTATTACAGCCTCTATCGTGCCGATAGGAAAGCGTTTCTTTATCTCATCTACACTATGAAGCTTCGCTTCTGCCATGCCCTTTCCCTGATAAGAAAGCATAAAGTGTGAAAAAGGAGCTGCTTGAGAGACAACACCATAACAAGCATAGCCTAATTTTTGCAAAGCAGGGCCATAGAGGGCACCCGTGGAGAAAGGGTCGACAATAAGAATAGGTTTTCTCATACTTTGTTCCGCTGTGATAAAAGGAAAAGAACATAAATAAAGATTATTAGCCCTATAAGGGGCAGAAGATAAACAGCTGCTTGAGGACCCATAAGGGCAGAGCTTGTAAGAAGACCAAGAATGACATAACCTGCCGATTGGGAGAGAGTATAAAGCATACCGCTATAGCTTCCCACCAGCTCTGCTTGAGCCTCTGTTTTGGTTGCTTCAATCGTATGTTTGCGGGCATTAATTCGCATGGTATTCATTGAAAAGCCAATAAAAAAGCAAAAGACCACAGCCAAATAGGGTGATTGTGTGGTGCTAAAAATAAGATCAGCCATGCTCAACATAAGGGCTGGGAGAATAAATTCAAAACGAGGGATTTTGATAAAAGCAGCTAAAAAAGCGCCCACGCCCGCAACCGCACTGCAAAGCCCATAATATTCAGAACCAAAATTTTTCACACTCTGAAAAAGAATAGTTGCCAGCGTATTATAAGCGCAAATATGAAAGCCAATAAGTCCTATGCAGACGCATAAAAGTTTAAGTTCACGGGAGAGCTCATCCGCTTGCGGTGTAGGCGCTGTCTTCTTACCAGTTGCAAGTGTTGTGGTATCTGTGGCGTTATATTCATCGCAAAAGATAATATATCCGGCTATAAGGCTTATAATGATGTCAAACACACAAAGTGTCACAATCAAACCATTATAACCGATTTCAGCCGCTGCCCCTCGAGGGCTGGTCGCTTCTAAGAGATAACCACTCAGTGCTGCTCCCAAAAATGCGCCAATTTGCACCACTGTTTGCATAATGCGGGAAGCCTTTTGGGCGCTAATATAACCACTAAGTGCTAGTTTAGTATTATAAGTCTCGAGAGTGCTTAAGGTAATCAAAGAGAGATAGCCGATAGAGATAGAGACAACGATAAAACCAAAGGGGGAATCAGCGTAATGGAAAAGTGCAATCAATAAAAGAAGGCTATAGATAATGATTCGCCTTTTGTATAAATCGACCAACCGCAGTGAGGCTTTAATGCGCACAAGACCGCTTTTTTTCAAAAGATAGGGCATAAGGGTGCCCAAAGCCATGGTTACGCCTAGGAAAACCGATGAGGATGTTATGCGATAAGCATTCCAAAGATTACTTAAAAATAAAACCATATCAGAAAGATACAGCAGGACAACAAGCCCATAAAACCGAAACATCCGTTGTTTGTGCACATTATCCCCCCCCCATTTCAGAATCTCTTAAAAACACACAGTATTATAAATCAGCACACATGTTTACAAATAATAAATACACACACATATTACTGGGCATGTCAAGTTTTTTGGTAGGGAAAATTTGAACGCTGATGTTTATGGTAGTGATAGCTTATTATTCAGGAGAATGAATAGCGATAGAGGCTGGTATTTTTACTGCGTCTGTTGCGGGAGGCTTGCCAATAAGGGGAAAGCCAGATAACGAATATAACTATGTCCTAGAGATATATTTTGCGCTTTCAAGTTGATTTTATTTATACTCAAGGTTGAGGTTTTTCTATTGACCGTTGTTAGATGTTGTTGTGACAATAAACTTCGTTATCTATCAGAAACATTTATGGCATTAGCGCTAAGGTATTGTATTAAAGCCTTTACATAGTAGTCTGTCTGATAGAGAGGTATTATTGGTTCAGTTTTAGGAGGCTTTATTACGGCTGATTTGGGCGTCGTCGTTGTTTGAGGTCTTATTATAATATTCTTAATTTCAGTTTATGAATATACCGAAAAATATAGTGAAACATTTGATTTAAACGCTTTTGCAAGGCATATTTCAATATCTCAGCGATGTTTTCCAAGAATTGCTCTGCTGCTTTTTGACGGGATCGGATATCAAATGCTTATAGCGAGGGCAGTGGTTTGAGAAAAGATAGAGTTGATTTCATTAGCTTCCTATGGAGCGCAATCTAGTAGTAGCTCTTAAGGGACAATAATATACTGAGATCGAACTCATTTCTATACACTTACACGACGCTATAGGAGTAATCCTCAGAAACTCTACTAGAATTCGTCAAAAAATGACAGGTTATGGAGTGTGAACAAAAAAATATATTTTTTACAAATACTTAATCTCATTTTAAGTTGTCTAAAATATAACCTTATCTTAAAACTAAGTCTATATACTACCATTTATCATAAAGTTATACAAAATGCGGGAGTATTGTGTTTTTCTGTTTAGAGACGAGTTAAAAAACACCTTATTAAACATTAAGAGATTTCAGACATAAAACAATTTAACTTATGGAAAGTATATAGACAAAATGTATCTTGATAAAAAAGTTTATAATTCCATGGGGTCTCCAAAGAAATTTTCTGGTTCTTTGATTGTCTTATGCGGGTTTGAAGGGAGTGGAAAGACAACACAAACAAAAGAAATTGCTCGCCATTACTCAACAGAAAAACATATAATAAAAACTTTTCAACCCAGTTATTGGTATAGAAATAATCCAGAAATTAGAGATTACTTAGATAATGGAAAAGCAATTGATCCGTTGCTTTTAGCACTCTTATCAGCGACAGATAGACGCAAACATACGCTTGAAATTATTGAACCTTACTTCACGTCATCGCAAAATTTATTAATTAGCGATCGATATGTTTATTCTAGTCTTGCTTATTTTTATGCGCGAGAGCTTTCTGTTGAAAGTGTAGTTAAATTAAATCAAATCAATCTATTCCAAGACCTCATATTACATTTTATCTTCATTTACCGCCCACTACTATACTAGAGCGGTTGCAGAAAAGGGATGGTTTAAACTTAAAATACGAAGAAAAACTCTCTTTTATTGAAAAAGTTTACAAAGTATACAAAGTTTTATCAGAAATAGATGAGCGGTTTATAACAATTGATGGAACTGCTTCTGTTTCTTTAATTCATCATCAAATACGACATCATATAGATGAAGTTTGTTTTTTATTATGAATAAAATCATTTATTAATCAATTTATCCACGATAGATCCTCCTTTATGTATTCGTACTCTAAATCTGAAACTTTAGAGATATGATTGCAATAATTTAACTGTTCAGGAAAAATATCACGTTATATATTTTAATTAAAAAACTAACTGTAATGAGCTTGTTTTAAAAGATTTAGAGAAGGGGAGTAGAAAAGTTAGCAATATTTATTGTGAGGATAATAGTATGTTTATTCTTTTAGAGACGAAGTGTGGTGATAGAAGAACGACATGGAGGAATATACTCGAGCATATTTTAGTAGTGCACGGAATAATAAGGACAATAATGTGAGTGAAGCTTCCATACCGTAAAATTGTTTCACATATGTATAAAGGTGTAGCTTCTGAATAAAACGCACATAAAATATTAATTTTGTTTTTGTCCATAAATGTTCCGTTTTCATAGAAGAATTAATCATAAAACAGCACAAAGATTGTAAAAGCCTCAAAAAAGAAATTTTGCTTTCTTAAATTTAATGATCTAAAATGAAAATTGTAAGAATGCCTGTTTTTAAACAGGATGTATCATGCATATCGACTGGTATTCATTTTAGAGGATAATTTATGTTCACTTCAAATTTGAAGGAACGCATTGCTTTATTTGAAAATAGAACTTTTCTCTATTTTACTTTGAGCGGCTTATTTGCTACATTTGGAAGTGGACTAAATTATATTACATTGTCATGGCTCGCTTACAATCAGACGGGCTCAATCCGTGGTGTAGCGTTGATGATGCTTTTTCTTTGGACGCCTGGCATTATTTTTGCGCCTATTTTTGGCATATTGGCAGATAAATATAATCGTAAAACGCAGATTATTATTTCAAATCTTGTGAGAGGTTTGGTAATTGTAAGCTGGGTAATGCTTTGGCATTTTGGTATAGAAATTGAATTGATGGTCTTATCTGCTCTTTTGGGTATTTTTATCCCTTTTTATATGCCATCAGCTATTTCTTTAATTCAAAGTATTGTGCTGAAGGAACAGCTCATCAATGCAAATGCGACCATCGATATGGTTTATGAACTTGGCACTATCGTAGGTATGGGCTTAAGTGGATTTATACTGTCCTATGCAGGAACAAAAGGAACTCTTCTAATAGGTGGTATATTCTTTATCATTGCTGGTTTATTTAATTTTGCAATGAAGGTACCTAAAAACCGAAGATCTAAAAATCAAAACCAGCAAAATTGGTGGGAAAATTATACAGCATCCCTTCATTATTTTAAACAGAATCCGGCTCTTTTTGTACCTTATATAAGCCAGATGATTATTATGACTCTTTTGATGACCATTCCTGTTATTCTCGTTCCTTATATACAAGAGGTTTTACATGCAGATAGCAGTATCTTTGCAATATTTGAGGTGCTTTATTCTATGGGCGTATTGACAGGTGCGTTTTTTTCACCACTTCTTTGTAAAGTTTTATCTATCAGGAAAACATTAGCCATTTTATTAGCTTTTATGGCTATTGGCCTCGCTATTCTATCTGTTAATACACACAATTTTGTTGTTTTTCCTGTTTACTTTATGATTGGATTTGGACTTTCGAGTTGGGCTCTTTCGATTTCTTTATCACAACTCTCTTGTGATCCTGAATACCAAGGAAGATTGCAGGCAAGTTTTAATGGTATCTCTGGATGCTTGATCCTCGGAGTCTACCTCATTATGGCAAGCGATAACAGTAGCATATCACCTCAATCGATATATTTTTTTCAAAGCATTGTTGCGTTTGTTGGAATACTCATAGTGCTGTTTTATAGACATGAAAAACAATAAATTACGTTTAAGAGTGGTCAATATACGCTATTTTATAAACATTTACGCTGCAGCACATTTCATATTTTGCTTTTAAAGGAGAGTTGAGAAAATGTAAAAGTTGGTGCTTAATGAACAAAGCATAAATTGATGTATACTAGAGAATACTCTCTATTTTTTGATAATGATCTAAAAGAATTGATGCGTTTCTTTAATTCATCTCACTGTTGTTAAGAAGACGAAAACGTAACACTTTAAATCTTCTTGAAAGTTTTTTGTTTAAGCGTAGTAGAAAGTAAAGCAATGAGGTAATATCGTATCATATGGGGAGAGTATTGTATTATTTTTGTTTTTCAAAATCCATATGAAAAATTGTATCAATTTCATCTTCATTGGAATGGGTATTTCTACGACGATGCAAGGTTTGCACAATCTCTTTTTTTAAAACAGCATCTGTTTCACTTAAACGATGAATACTGAGTTCCAATTCAAGAGATAACGCCAAATCCACGCACAATTTAAGCTCTTCTCCAATGTCGAAACCGCGTTGATAGTCGTCATAAAGACCAACCAGTGTATCAGATAATTCTTTATCGCATAAAGAGGTCATGCTTAATTCCTCAACGTTGCGGGTTTCCATGCAGCTTTTTTAAGTATCACTCCACTATCATCACTTAAAATTGCCATGTATACGAACCTCATGGTTTTGTCAATTTTCTGCAAAATACGCGCTTTTAAATCAATGCCTATTAAAGATTTTATTACTCCAAGTTTTTGAAGCGCCCAATTGTAAATATGGATGGCAATGTGTTTACTATAGAACTTATAGCATTTAAAATACACTGCCAAAAGGCTTTTAATGTGCGTAGAGGAAGAGTATTCTGACGATAAACCAAACACCCTGAAATCTCTATTGCCAATTACAGCTAACTCAGTGTCATTAATATATAAAATAAGCAAACAGGGTTTGTAAACGTCTACCTTTTTAATAACGAGTGATAATCTCATTTTTTGTAGAATACCAATTATTTTGCCTATTTTATATTGATTTTTAGACATTGATAAACTTTTTACCTTATAAAAACCTATGGGAAATGCATTTGCATATTTTTGTAATAAGATTTCAGTGGTATATTGCACAGCATGGAATGAAGAGAATCGTATTAGGCTTTTTGCTTTTGAAAGAATATGACTGCGACTTGTGAGAAAGCCGTTGGCAAGAATTGGCTTGGCATGCAAACTGATAGAGTTGGCAGTGGCGCATTTAGTTTTTTCATTGGCCTGTGTCCAAATGTTTTTGACTCTGGAAAATAGCCTCGGATAGGCTTGAGTTTTTCCAAGGTTATATTACAGGAGCGCAGTTCAGTAAAATACCACGGCAATTGCATTTTTTGTGTAATTGTCATAATTTTCGCTCCTGCTTAAACGGATGCTGCAACATCTGTTTTTGTGGGGTTATGTATGTGATAACTGCTCTTTTTAAGGAGCAGTAATAATAGATATAAATCAATATAATTATTTAGTCAACAATTATATTGATTTTGGAGTGTTTTTTGGCTCGTCCGGAAGCAAAACCTAAAACTGAGTTGGCAAAACGTTTTCGTGAAGTGCGTCACGCTCTTGGTTTTACAGAGCGTAAGCAGTTTGCTGCACATCTTGGTATCACTGCTGGCTCTGTAGGAACTTATGAAACTGGTATAAGTGAGCCTACAGCCTCTGCGCTCTCCAAATATCAAGAAATTTGTGGTATTTCCTTAGATTGGCTTGTGACGGGCAATGGCGAGATGTTTTCAGATATGGCAAAGGCGAAAGCAGCTGGTTTTAAACCGCAAGCGATACCTGCTGGGCTGATGAAAAAGCTGGGACATTTAGTTTATACGACCTATCATGATGCAAAAATAGATCTTTCTCCTGAAGATGTTGCGGAATTAGCAGCAGAGCTTTATGGAAGATTGCAAGAGCTTATTCAAAACCTCAATGATATGGAAGAAGTCGAAGCCACTTTGCCACTTTTAAAATTACATTTAAAGCGTAAAATCGAAACTGAAAAGCATATCTAGAAATTTCATAAGATACGAATGAACAGCCTTTTAAAAAAATAAAACTTTTTTGATTTTCTGCTGTATAACCAAGTTTGGAATGTGAAAACCTCACGATCTTCGAGTCTTTTATTCAACCTGAAAAACGAGAAACTATCATTATAAATCAATATATTGTTCTGATTAAAAATAAAGCAGTTCATAAAAAGAACGACGGGTAGCAATACAAACAAAATTGATTCAAAAAGAAGCTAATATAGTGTCATTCCTGAAATATTTGTTGGTTGAGGGAAAAGATACTGACAACAGTGAAAATACAATGACGATGTTTTGTTCCTATAGAAGGGTAACAGACATATACGCGAGAAGAACGAAAGATCATTTATAGCACTTTTGTCTTTTTATGAAGAGGACAAGATGAGCACGTTGGAACTTTTTACAGAGCGTGCATCATTATATTAAAAAAGATTTCTTTCAAAGATATGCATTATATATTGAAACAGATTATCTCGCAACAAAGAGTGAGATTATCATGATAATCGTTATCTATTACATTGTGCTATAAGTTAAAAAAATCATAAATTTGTGTTTATAAGAACAGCTGTTTTATTGAGAAGTATTTTTACAAATTTATAAAAAATTATTTTTTACACTCTTGCCATTTTGCTGATGCGCTTTATTTGAAAAGTAGAATTGCTCTTTAGTGAAACTATTTTGTTAAGAGATAAACCGCAGTATTTTTAAATGGAGATTACGGTATATTTTCAAAGTCTTGTGTTTTTATTGATTTTTTAGCTTGAATCCCTCTAGCTAAAAGGGTTGGGGACTTTTCTAGATTTGATGTTGTTGCAGAGATTTTAGGGCGATGCCGTAAAGATAGCGGTATCGTAGGGGGAGAGTTTTGTCTTGATTTATTGGTTTTTGAAGTGCGCAAACAAGGGTTTTGCCGTGTGTGTTTTCGCACATTGTAATGATGTTGAACTCTGTTGGAGGAGGTTCTTATGAAAAAAAAATATTCCACACCAAATTTAATTAAAGTTGTCTCTCTTAGTACGGTAATGGCGACACTCTTATCCAGTGTTTCTCCTGTTTTTGCTGCTAATTTTGCATTCGTAGGAGGAAATAATAATAGCACAAGTCTTACCGGCGTTTCATATGCACATGGTAGTCATGGCAGTGTTGTTCTATCTGGTGATGACGACTACTGTGGTGTAGATAACGTTATTGGGCGTGGCGGCAAACAACAAGCGTCAGTTACTCAACGAATAACTGCAGAAGTCCAATATAACAGATTTATCACTGATCAAAAATTTGGTGATCGTAATCCTTATGGCACAACTACTGAAAAGGTCACTTGGGGTGGTGATAGTTGGACAAACCCTCGTGGTGGCTATATGGGGACGCTGACTGGTGGTATCCCTAGCGCGATGCCTGAGGCTTATGGTGTTTATTCTTTTGCTACCGGTTGTGGATCTGCTGCAACGGGGAATTATTCAACAGTATTTGGTGCAGGTGCAACGGCAAAAGCTGGTGGAGCGCAAGCTTTTGGTGTTTCCGCGCTTGCGGCTGGAAAAGCAAGTGTTGCTATGGGTGTGGGATCAGAAGCGTCGGGGGAATCTACGGTTGCTATTGGTGGGCTTGCAACTGCATTAGGTAAAAATAGCGTTGCTATGGGGACAAAGGCAAGGGCAGAAAAGAATTATGCGATTGCTATAGGCTCAGAGGCTGAAGCTCAAGCTTCAGGTTCTATTGCAATAGGGAGCAGACTCTCTGATAGAACTGAGACCGCTAATCCTGAAAGAAGAGTAATAGCGAAAGCTGAAAATGCGATTGCTATAGGTACGCACACATATGCTGAAGCGGAAGATTCTGTTGCTATTGGTGCAAATGCACAAGTAACTGTTTATGATGGTGTTGCTATAGGTGGAGGTTCTCTTTCTGATAGAGAAAAGGGGACTTTTGGTTATGATCCTGCCTTAAATGATAACTCGACAGAAGACGGTATGGCATGGAAAAGCACTGCAGGGGCTTTTAGTGTTGGTGAAGTTGGTGGCAGGGATAAGGGTAAACTAACACGACAAATTACAGGAGTTGCAGCGGGGAGTGCAGACACTGATGCGGTAAACGTAGCACAGCTAAAAGCTATGAGAGAAGTTATAGCAGGGGGAGGGGGCTGGAAACTTTCTGCTAACGATACCGATCCTATAGACGTGAATCCAGGAAGTACAATAGATTTTTCAGTGAAAAGTAAAAAAGACGAAGGAAAAGACAACTTAAAGATTGCAAAAAACACTGAAGGCACTAAGCATAAAATTGAATTTACTTTAAGTGATACTCTCACACTTACAAAAGTCACCACAGGCCAAAGCACGATGAGTGATGATGGCTTTTTTGTTAATGGTAAAGATGGTTCGCGCATGACTGTGGATGGCTTTTTTATTAATGATAATGGTCCAAATATAACTGTGGATGGTATTGATGCAGCCAAGCAAAAGATCACAAATGTAGCAGAGGGGACTGAAGATACCGATGCTGTAAATTATAAACAGCTGAAAGCTGTACAAGAGGCAACCAAAACGAGTTGGCAGCTTGCTGTTAACGGTGGAGATGCTACAGCTATTGGACCAAATGGCACAGTAAATTTCCAAGCAGCTGGAGATGAAGATAGAAAGAATATTAAGATTACAAAAGATAATGATCACAATGTCACATTTGATCTAGCTGATAATATTAATGTAATGAGTGTCACAGCAGGAGAAAGCATTATGAGTGCTGTTGGCTTTGGGTTTGAAGGTGGTGATGGGCCGAGCATAACTGTTAAGGGCATTCATGCTGGTGATAAAACGATTAAAGGAGTAGCGGCAGGGGAAGACGATACCGATGCTGTAAATTATAAGCAGTTAAAAGACTTTACAGCGGGAATTAAAACGGGTTGGAAACTTGCTGTTGAAGATGAAGAGCCTACAGATATTGGGGCAGAGAGTACAGTAAAGTTTGTAGGTGTTAATGCAGAGGATGGTAATGAAGAAAGTAAGAATATCAAAATTACCAAAAACGGTGACAATACTGTAAAGTTTGATTTGAATGATATTGTCAGAGTTAAACGTGTAATAGCAGGTAAGGCGAATGTAAGCGATGATGGCTTCGTGATTACTGGTGGTCCTAATATGACTACTGGGGGTATTTATGCTGGTAATAAACAAATTAAAGGGGTGGAAGAGGGAACTTTAGAGACCGATGCAGTGAATGTTGCACAATTGAACAAAATAAAAAATGAAATAGCAGGAAATAGTCTTGTTAAATGGGATGAAGTGCAGAAACTTATCACCATTGGTAAGGAAAAAAGTGGTACGAAAATTGATATCGCAGGTACTGATGGAGGGCGGATCATTACAAGCGTCAAAAATGGTGCAATTTCTGAAGATTCAACAGAAGCAATAAATGGTAGCCAGATTAATCAGATATCTGGAGATATTGCGAATTTCTTTGGTGGGAATGCAGCATTTGAAAATGGCGTCTTTGTAGGTCCAAAGTATAATTTATCTACAGTTTCTGCAGATGGTAAGGTAGTGCAGATGGTGTATACTGATGTTGGCTCAGCGTTGACAGGGCTTGATGTGAATGTCAAAAATGTAAATAGTCGTTTGACGCATGTTACTAATGAGTTTAATCAGAAATTTGATGATTTCTCTAAAGATGCTTTGCTTTGGAGCGAAAAAGAGCAAGCATTTGTTGCACTGCATGGACCAAATGGAGAAAAAACAGAAAGTAAGATTACTTACCTTTTGAATGGTGACATTAATGAAGACTCCACTGATGCAATAAATGGTTCCCAGCTTCATTCAGTGGGTAGTCAGATTGCTAATTATTTTGGCGGTGGAGCTAGCTATAAGGATGGAGAGTGGAGCAAGCCTACTTTCAAAATTTCTCAGCGTAATGAGGATGGCACTATTGTTGAGAAAAAGCATCATAATGTTGCTGATGCTTTTGAAGGTGTCGATAATTCTATCACAGATATTTATAATCAGATTAATAATGTGACAGAAAATAGCCTTGTAAAACAGGAAGGAGAAGATGGTCTTATTACTGTGGGTAAAGCAACCGGTGGTACTGAAATTAGCCTTGTAAATAAAGATAATCAAGAAAGAACACTTTCCGGTGTGAAAGATGGAGAACTTTCTCAAACATCAACGCAAGCGGTAAATGGTTCACAGCTTTTTGCTACGAATAAGAAGGTTACAACTGTTACTGGTAATCTATCAAAAGTTGCTGAAAATACATCGAAATATTTTGGGGGTAGTACAGATGTACTCGAAGGTATAGAACCAACTTTCCTTATTCAGGGGCAGACACATCGTAATGTTACGGATGCATTTACTGCTGTCAATACTTCTATCACAAATATTGATAATAAGATTTCCGATGTGGTAAAAAATAGTCTTGTTAAGCAAGACGGAGTTTCTGCTTCTATCACTATTGGTAAGGATACAGCTGGTACTGAGATCAATATTGCAGGATATGGTAAGGTCGCACGTTCCATTTCTGGTGTTAAGGCAGCAGAAAAGGGCGATGAAGCTGTTAACAAAGACCAACTTGATAAAAGCATAAAGGATATTACTAAAGATATTGAGACAGCAACTGCTGCTGCGGTTCTCTATGATAAAGATGAAGATGGTAATGTTAATTATAGTAGTGTGACTTTGGGCGGCAATAAGAATAACGAGCCAGTTGCTCTTCATAACGTCAAAAAAGGTAGCCTTTCTGAAAATTCCCACGATGCAATCAATGGTAGTCAGATTAATAAAATATCAGCAGATATTGCAAAGTTTTTTGGCGGTGGTGCAAAGTTTGTTAACGGTGCTTTTGAAGGGCTGAAATATACTTTATCGGCTATTGTAGGTGGTGAGGTAGGGAAGGCTAACTTTTATGACGTTGGTTCAGCTTTAACAGGTCTTGATAAAAATGTTCAAGATGTGAATCAACGCTTAACGAATGTGTCCAATGAGTTTAATCAGAGAATTGAAGATTTCTCTAAAGATGCTTTACTGTGGGATGATGAAGAAGAAGCATTTGTGGCACGTCATGAAAAAGATGGGCAGAAAACAAAGAGCAAATTGAAGTATCTTTTGGATGGTGAGATTGCTCAAGGTTCAACAGATGCCATTACGGGCAACCAACTTTATTCCATGAATAACCAGCTTGCTAATTATTTCGGTGGCGGTGCTAAATATGAGAATGGCAAATGGACAAATCCTACTTTTAAGATTGTTCAAGTCAATGCTGATGGTACGACTGTTGAGAAAGAGCACCATAATGTCGCTGATGCTTTTGGTGATATTAATAATGGGATGTCAAATATTAACAACCGTATTGATGATGTCATCAACAAGGTCGATACAGATGCTTTAAAGTGGAACGATAAAGAAAAAGCCTATGATGCTAATCGTGATGGCAAGCCGAGTAAAATTATCAATGTAGCTGATGGTAAAATTGTAGAAGGTTCGAAAGATGCGGTTAATGGTGGACAACTTTGGGAAACCAATGAACGTGTCACGGGTGTTGAAAAAGATGTTAAGCATCTTACCAACAGAGTCGACAATATTTCCACTACGGTTACGGATATTGGTGAAACGGTTTTCAATATTGAAAACAAAGTTAACGATATTGCTGAGGACGCTGTTCGTTATGACAGAGATGCAAACGGCAAAAAGACCAATAAAATCACATTAGCGGGTGGTGATGCCAGTGAACCTGTTTTGATTGATAATGTAGCTGATGGTAAAATTGAGAAGGGATCAAAAGAAGCTGTAAATGGTGGTCAACTCCATGACTATACTAAAGAACAGATGAAGATTATTCTTGATGAATCCAAGCACTACACAGATCAACGGGTTAATAATATTGTGATTGATGCGATTGATGATGCTGTTGATCAGTCTAAACAATATACAGATATGAAGTTTAACGTTTTAAACTACAGTATTGAGAGTGTGAAAAAAGAGGCAAGACAAGCAGCGGCTATTGGTCTTGCGGTGTCTAACTTACGCTACAATGATACACCTGGAAAATTAAGCGTTGGATTTGGTACTGGTTTATGGCGTAGTCAATCTGCATTTGCCTTTGGTGCAGGTTACACCTCAGAAAATGGAAAATACCGCTCTAACATATCCGCAACAACTTCTGGAGGTCACTGGGGTGTAGGTGCGGGATTCAATATGACATTGAACTGATAATAAACAAAATACATAAAAATTCCTTTTCACCCCTGTCTCATGAGGCAGGGGTGAATTGTTGTTACGTATGTAAAAATTATATATAAATTGATAAGCGCTATAACGACAAATACAGGTTTAAAAAACAGAAAAAACCTATACACTTTCAACAAAATGAACTTCTTATTTCAAAATAAGATAATAAGTTTTTCCATAAATTATAAGTTCATTATTTTTTCTTTAATTTTTAAATCTAAAAAATCTGTAGCGCTTTACAGATAGAAAAAAACTTTCGCTCTACTACAAATCTATTAAAAAGTTTTCTACTAAGATAAAAGTACACATTCAAATGTATTTCAACTTTACTGGAAGAAGTTATAAAACAATCCACTAAATCAACTCTACCCCTTGCAAAAAACAAACAATAAGTTTAAAAGTTAAAAAAACTAATCACCACAAAGAAATTTACTTTCTTAGGAAATGTAAAAGAGCAAAACACATTAACCATAAAAGCTAAAAACACAACTTCTCTATCTTTGCAGCCCGGTACTAAATTTTTGAATACGTTTAGAAAAACCAAATTTAGGAAACTTTATAGCGTTTAAATGTGTCTTTTTTGTGTTTATAGTTATTTCTTTCATTGGGGAGTTCATTATGAAAAAATTATATACAAAATTAACAGGGAGCAATTTAAAATTTTCCCGTTTTCCTTTTATTAAAGTCTTATCCTTGACTTCAATAGCTGCACTTTTAGCCAGTATTTCCCCTGTTTTTTCGAATGATCTTGATTCAGGAGAAGAGATTTCTGCAAACATAAGGAACACTGCTGAGATATATCCACAAAGTATTGTCTCTGTTTATGATAGCTATAACAGTGATTTGGATTCTTCTAGTGCATCACAGGAAAATTATTTAACAGCGCTGAATGTTTCTTTGACATCCAAGGTAAGTGCTGCTGATGACTATGCAAATTTTTTAACCAAAACTCTTACTGGTGTGAGCGATTATAGTCCTATAGTGAATGTTTTGGCAGAAGCCAGCGATTCAATACGTTCAATTGATATGAATGCTGGAAGTAAAAAAATAACAAGAGCAGCTTTAACTCCAAGAGTTGTAACGGGCGGTCAAATGACTAGGGGTGGGAATTTGGGTAATCCTCTTGTCCATGGTGAACGAGCTCAGGGAGAAGCTCATGATGCTATTGTTTACGGGCAGGTAGCGCAGACGAAGGCTGACCAAGGGATTGCAATCGGCTTAACTGCTTTAGCCGGTAGGAGTAGAGATACTAAAAATAGCATTGCAATCGGTTCTTCTCTAACCGATAGTTATGATGAAAAAGAGAGAACAGTTTCATTAGGTGATTTTTCAATAGCCTTCGGTAGTAAAGCACATAGTTATGCAAATGAAGCGATTGCTATGGGGTACAATGCATATGCACAGGAGCAGGCGCTGCAGGGAATTGCTATAGGCGCTAGCTCTAATGTGACGGTTGCGGCAGGTGTTGCTCTAGGAAGCGATTCTATATCCGATAGGGCTGCTGGTGAGCTTGGCTACACTTCTTTGTTGCAGGGGCCTGCAACAAACGTTGAGGCGCAATGGAAAAGTACGCGGGGCTCAGTTAGTGTTGGTGATTATAGTAAGGGTATAACCAGACAAATTACAGGCGTAGCTGCTGGTTCTAATATTACCGATGCAGTGAACCTTAAACAGTTGCAGGACTTAGAACAAGTTGTAAGACAAAACGGTTGGAAATTCTCTGTTGGAGATAAAAATGCTACAACTGTTCTTATGGATAGCGCGGTAGATTTTTCCGCTGGAAGTAGCAACCTAAATATTACAAAGGGCAAAGAGGACAATAAAGTAAAGTTTGATCTGGCTCAAGACATTGCACTGGAGAGCGTAAAGGCAGGTAAAAATACCTTCGATGCTACGGGCTTAGTAATTACTGATGGTCCGAAAATAACCACCGGAGGTATAGATGCTGGGGGTAAAAAGATTACAGGAGTGTCGGATGGCACTGGAGCGAACGATGCAGTTAATTTTTCACAGTTAAG